>CAYMQX010000088.1:0-9477 GCA_964392495.1 uncultured Anaerolineaceae bacterium | reverse complement strand
GGGGGGGTGTTGAGGGTGGTGTCGAGTGTGCGTATCTGGGAGGCGAGCTTTTCGGCCTCGGCCTGGATGGGAGCGGTCCTGGCTGGGTCGGCAGATTTGCGGCGAGCAGCAGCGAGCTGATCGTTCAGGTCTGTGAGGCGCGGGGAGAGCTGGGCTTTGCTGCGGGCTGCAGCCTCCTGCGAGTTGAAGAGCTCCAGCTTGCGCTTCTCGATCTTTTCAAAGGATGCGAGGAAGAGGCGCAGGCGGTCGAGTTCGGCCTGAGCCATGTTGAGGGCGGCTTGCAGAGCGGTGAGCTCCTGTTCCTCCCCGGGCAGGTTGGGATGGGATGGGTTGTTCTCCCGGATGATGGCGATGCGGCGCTGTTTGCCGGTGACGAGGCGCTGGTCTTCGTCGCGATGGCGCTCCCACTCGTAGAGGCGGTCGGCGACGAAGTACTTTTCCTTGCGGATGTCGCGGTACTTGAAGCTGCTCCCGAAGACCTCGTGGAGTTGGTGGATGCGGGCGAGCTCGGCTTCGTTCAGAGGGTTGGATGCGGCATAATCGAGGCGCACATTGGGTTTAAGGAAGTAGGCTTTGCGCGCCGCGTAGGTTTGCCAGGATTCGCGGACGGCCTTCTTGCGGGCGGCGATGTACTCGTTCTGGAGGGGGGCGAGCGGGGCGTTTTTGTACTGCGCCCAGAGGTCGATCTCTTTGTAAAAGATGAGGAAGTCGCGCAGCTTGGTTTCGCGCAGGGGGTAGATGGTTTTGAGCAGGACTGGGTTTTGCCACTGGAAGGAGGGCTGATCTGCCATTAAAACCTCCGCTGATGGTAAGAGGGCCCGAACAAGGCAATTGTATTCCATTCGAGCGGTACATGGAATACATGGGGTTGACGAAACATCTCACTGTTGGGCCAGGCTCCCAGCCCACGAAGATCTTATAACCCCTCCGGGGGGTGGTTGGCAATGTGCAGGACACCAGCCCATTAAACAACTCACGCCGCCGGCAGCGACGTGAGTTGTTCCCATTTTCTAACCCCACTTTTTCTGACCCTATCTTAGCATCCGGTGGGGTTTTTGTGTGTCGCAAGGAGGTCAAAATGGGGTTGGGCGGGGTCGCAATCCGGGGGGGTGGGGTCGCAGCGGGGAGGGTGGAATTTTTTGTACCGTAGAGCGGTAGTACCCGAGGGGGATGGGAGAGATTACCGCCTGCCGGGGCTGAAGCCGGTCTGCCCGTTTTGCCCGCGGTGCAATGCCGCAACGACAGCATTTCCGCAAAGGTATTTTAATCGAGGGATTTTTCCATCCAGACGAGGTGTGCGGTGCCAAGATGCGGCGAGGGGAGCCCTTTGAGGTGGTAGCCGTATTTCTCGAAGAAGGCGGTGGTGGTGGCGCGGCTCATCATGCCGAGGGTGTGGAAGCCGCGCTGGCGTGCGCGGGCTTCCACGGCCTGAACGAGCATCTGCCCGATGCCTTGGCGCTGCCAGGCCGGGGCGACTGCGAGGTGTGAGACGTGGCCTACGTTGAGGGATTCTTCGTAGAGCTTGACGACGCCGAGGATCTGGCCTTTTTCGTTGACGGCCATGAAGTGCTCGCTGAGGGGCTCCAAGTCGTCCTTTTCGGTGCCTTTGGGGTGGCCCCAGGGTTCACGCAGGACCTTGTAACGGAGGGCGTAGTAGGCTTTGAAGTCGTCTTTGCTGAGGGGGGATTTAATGGTGATCATACTGCCTCCAGTTGTCATGCGGCGTCCGGCGCGGAGGGGTGGCGGAAGAGACCGGCCAGCAGGCCCAGCAGCCCGCGCAGGGGAGCGAGGAGCCAGTCCACCATCTCGTTGACGATGCCGATGCCGCGCACGAGCCAGAGGAGAACGAAGCGCAGCCTTTGGAGAAAGGGCAGGTGGGCGTAGGCGAGGGCGAGGAGGATGGTGCCGGCGGAGATGCCGAAGCGGAGGAGGTCGGAGATATGGACGTGCCAGACCTGCTCGAGGACCAGTTCCACGCCGATGTTGAGCACCAGAACGTAGGCAGCCTGGCGCAGGATTGGCTCGCGTTCGACGGCGTAGGAGAAGGCTCCGGCCGCGAAGCGCATGGTGAGGATGCCGATGGCAACACCGACCATGACCACCCAGAGCTTGTTGGAGAGGGAGACGGCGGCGACGACGTTATCAATGCTGAAGATGAGGTCCATGAGCTCGACGGTGAGGACGGTAGCCCAGAAGGACTGGACCTTGATGGGCTTGACCTGGGCGTCCTCTCCGCTGCCGGCCTCGCTCATATCTTCAAAGCTGTCGAATGCCAGGTGGATGAGGTAGGCGGCGCCCACAAGCTTGATCCAGGAGTTGTGGATGAGAAAGCTGGTCAGGAGGAGCATCAGGCCGCGGCCCAGGTAGGCCCCGAGCAGGCCGACGCGCAGGGCGGCGGTGCGCTGGTTTCCGAGCAGAGGGTGCAGCCAGCCTCCGAGTCGGCGGAGTGGCTGCGGCCAGTCCACGGGGTGATGGTCCGGGAGAGGGGAGACGAGGGCGCCGATGACAGCGGCATTGTCGATGGAGAGGATGCCTTCGAGGAAGACCAATTGTAGGATGATGATGAAGATCGGCCAAGATTGGCTCATACGCAGCACTCCGGCCCCGGAATGGGATAAAAAAACCGCCACAACCTCCGTGGCGGTCCGGTGCTATTATCCCTGGGCGCGGGTTAGTGTAATCCTGCGGGAGGGGGCTGTCAAGCATGACAAAGACTACTTTGCCTCCCTTTCGCAGGGCGTCCCAAAGACCTTGTGGCTTGGACAAATCCTGCGGGAGGGAGGTGGCGGTTACTTTATCCCGGGCTCGATGTGCATGCCGTCGGGGATCTCGGCGTCCTTGGGGATGATGACGATGCCATCGCGCACAAACCAGTTGCCTTCGCTGAACTCGAGGTTGCGCGGGAAGGGCTTGATGATGACCTGCCTGCCGATGCGGACGTTCTTGTCGAGGATGGCGCCTTCAATGTGGGAGCCGGCGCCGATGCCGATGGGGAGATTGCCCACACGCTTTTCGCCGTTGTAGTAATCGGAGCCCATGAGGATGCTGTTGCGGATCACACAGCCGGGATTGACCTGGGCGCGGATGCCGATGACGGAGCGGGTAATCTCGGATTTGAGGATGCGGCAGCCTTCGGAGATGAGCACATCCTGGAGATGGCTATCCTCGACGGTGGAGCCGGGAAGGAAGCGGGCGTGCGTGTAGATCGGAGCGTTCGGCTCGTAAAAATTGAAGGCCGAGTCGGGGGAGGTGAGCTCGAGGTTGGTCTCGTAGTAGGCGTGCATGGTGCCGATATCGCGCCAGTAGCCATCGAAATCGAAGCCCATGACGCGGTGGGAGGAGATGGCCTCGGGGATGATATCGTTTCCGAAATCGTCGTGGCGGGGGTGGTAGCGCAGCAGATCGATGAGGACATCGGTCTTGAAGAGATAGATGCCCATGGAGCCGAGGTAGGGGCGCTCGGGGTCTTCGCGGGAGATGAACCTGGCCTGTTCGTCCGGACCTTTGGGCTTCTCAGCAAAGGCGGTGATGCGGCCGTCGTTCTCGCGCTTGAGCAGGCCGAAGCGCGAGGCGTCATTGCGGTGGACGGGCTGGACGGCGACGGTGATATCCGCGCCGTGATCCCAGTGATACTCGGCCATGGCGGCATAGTCCATACGGTAGAGGTGGTCGCCAGCGAGGATGAGAACGTAGGATGCGCCGGTGGAGCGGATCTCAAGGAGCTGCTTGCGAACGGCATCTGCGGTGCCCTGGTACCAGTCAGCGGATTCGATGGTCTGTTCAGCCGCCCATATCTGCACCCAGCCGGTGTGGAAGGCGTCGAACTGGTAGGCGCGGGAGATATGGCGGTGGAGAGAGACCGAGTTGAACTGGGTCAGGATGGCGACTTTGTATATCTCGGAATTGATGCAATTGCTGATGGGGATATCGATCAGGCGGTATTTACCGGCGATGGGGACGGCCGGCTTGGAACGCATGAGGGTGAGGGGAAAGAGCCGGGCGCCGCGCCCGCCTCCCAGGACCAAGGCGAGGACATCGTTCAATGATGGCATGGAAGCCTCCGGGCAGGGAGATGGTCCAGCCGCGAGGATCAGTGCTGGATGTGAAAGAGCTTGCGGACTTTCTGCGCGAGATACAGTACGGGGTAAGCCAGCAGGACCAGCAGATCGATGAGCAGGAAAATGAGTTGAAGCTTCAAACACTACCTCCAGAACACAGGGCGAAGCCCCTCAGAACGGCCGGGCGCGATCAACCGTCAAGCGCCCGGCTCCGCCGCGGCCGCGGGAGGGGGCGTGTCCCCGCCGGGCGGGGTGTTATAATGCCTGCCAGTGCCGAAGGTGGGAATCGAACCCACAATCCCGAAGGAACACGATTTTGAGTCGTGCGCGTCTGCCTGTTCCGCCACTTCGGCATGCATGGATTAACACTGGTTTCATGATCGACTTTACTTCAGGGAAGATGCAGGCTGATCTGCCATCAAAAGTAAAGCGAGTAAGGCTCTACCAGTAGTATAACAAATCCCCGGCAACAAGGTCAAGATGAAACTCGGAATCATCGGTTTGCCCCAATCTGGAAAGACCACGATCTTCAATGCGCTGACACGCGGCCATACGCCCACGACGGCATCGGCGGGACGATTCGAGGTGCACACCGCAGTGGTGGATGTGCCGGACCCGCGCCTCCTGCGGCTTTCGGACATGTTCCACCCGCGCAAGACCATCCATGCAAAGGTGACCTACGCCGACATCGCCGGATTGGAAGCCGGGTCGGCGAAGAGCGGGCTCTCGGGCCAACTCCTCAACCAGCTCTCGCAGATGGACGCCTTCCTCCACGTGGTGCGCTGCTTCGAGAGTGACCTGGTGCCGCACCCGGCGGGCACGGTGGACCCCGCGCGGGATGCCAACGGAATGGTGGAGGAGCTCCTGCTTAACGACCTGATCGCGGTGGAGCGCAAGCTGGAGCGCCTGACCGAGGAGCGCAAGAAGGGCGGGACCGATAAGGCGGAGAATGAGCGCCAGACGGCCCTGTTCCAGAAGCTGCAAGCGGTCCTCTCGGAGAACACCCCCCTGCGGAAGATCGAGATCCCGGCGGAGGAAGGGAAGATACTGGCAAGCTTTGGACTGCTCACGCTAAAGCCGCTGCTGACCGTTTTTAACCTGAGCGAAGGGCAGGTCATACCGGCGGTGGATCTGGACCATGAGGCCATCCCGCTGCAGGGCAAGCTGGAGATGGAGATCGCTCAACTCCCGCCGGAGGATGCGGCGCTGTTCATGCAGGAATACGGGATCGAGGAATTAAGCCTGAACCGGATGATCCGGCTCTCGTATGATCTGCTGAACCAGCAGTCGTTCTTTACGGTGGGCGAGGACGAGGTACGGGCCTGGACGACGCGCCGCGGGGCGACAGCGCAGGAATCGGCGGGTGAGATCCACACCGACCTGCAGCGCGGCTTCGTGCGGGCGGAGGTGGTAGCCTACGAAGACCTGGTCACGCTGGGGTCGATGAACGAGGCCAAGGCCAGGGGGAAGCTGCGGCTGGAAGGCAAGGAATATCCGGTCAAGGATGGGGATATCGTGCATATCCGTTCGAGCATCTGATACGGCGCGGTGCGCATTCCCCGCCCGCCCAACTGAGGAGAGAAAATGACTTACAGTCTTTCACCCTGGAGCCTGGATGACCTGTATCCGGGCATGGACAGTCCCGAACTTGAATCGGCATTCGACCGGATCGAAGAGCAGGTGACCTCCTTTGAAGGCCTGCGCGGCAGGCTGGCGTCCGATATGGAGTCCGGGCAGTTCTTGGAGGCTTTGCAGGCCTCGGAGGCGACCACGCGTCTGCTCTTCAAACTGGATGCCTTTGCGGGGCTGTCCTTTGCGGCGGACACCCAGGACCAGGCCGCCCAGACGCTGCAAAGCAGGGTGCAGCAGTTCGCCGCGGATATTTCGAACCGGGTGCTGTTCTTCAGCCTGTGGTGGAAGGAACTGGATGAGGTCAACGCACGGCGGCTGATGGAGGTGGCGGGAGATTACCGCTATTACCTGGAGGAGATGCGGCACTTTAAGCCGCACACGCTGAGCGAAGCCGAGGAGAAGGTCATCAACCTGAAGGATGTGACCGGCCCGAGCGCCCTGATCACCCTGTATGACGCCATCACCAACCGCTATCTGTTCAAGATGAAGCTGGATGGGAAGTTCCAGGAGTTGACGCGCGCCCAGTTGATGGGACATTTCTACAGCAGCGACCGGAAACAGCGCGCCCGGGCCTACCGCGAGCAGTTCCGTGTGTATGCCGCGGATGCGCCCATCCTTGGGCAGATGTACCAGACGCGTGTGCGTGACTGGCATAACGAGAATGTAAGCCTGCGCAAATTCCAGACGCCCAACTCGGCGCGCAATCTGATGAACGACATCCCCGATGAGGCGGTGGATGCGCTGCTGGCGGTGGCGCGCAGCAATGCGGGCGTTTTCCAGCGCCTGTTCCGGGTGAAGGCAAGGCTGTTGGGCGTCAAGAAGCTGCGGCGCTACGATATCTACGCTCCGCTGGCGGGCGCCACCAAAAAATACAGTTTCGAGGAGGCCGCCGACATGGTGCTGGACTCCTTCGGCAGCTTCAGCCCGGAATTCCGGCAGTTGGCGCAGCGGGTCTTTGACGAGAAGCACATGGACAGCGAGATCCGCAAGGGGAAGCGGGGCGGGGCCTTCTGCGCCTCGATCCTGCCCGAAACGACCCCCTATGTATTGCTCAACTTCCAGGGAAGCACGCGCGAGGTGGCGACCATGGCCCACGAGCTGGGGCACGCCATCCACTCCATGCTGGCCTCGCATCACACGACTTTCACCTTCCATTCCTCGCTGCCGCTGGCGGAGACGGCCTCCACCTTCGGCGAGATGATGCTGATCGACCGGATGCTGGCCTCGGAGAGCGACGAGGCGGTGCGCCGCGATATCCTCTTCCGGCAGGTGGATGATTCCTATGCCACGATCGGCCGGCAGGCTTTCTTTGCGCTGTTCGAGCGCAGGGCGCACGAGATGGTGCTGCAGAACGCCAGCGTGGACCAGATCTCGGACATGTACTTCGAGAACCTGAAGGAACAGTTCGGCACGGCGCTGGACCTGGCGGATGAGTTCAGGTGGGAATGGGTGGCCATCCCGCACTTCTATCACACGCCGTTCTATGTGTATGCTTATGCCTTCGGCAAGCTGCTGGTGCTTTCGCTCTACAAGCAGTTCAAGCGTGAAGGGGAGGGCTTCAAGCCGGGGTATCGCAAGATCCTGGCGGCGGGAGGCTCGCAGGCGCCGGCGCAGATCCTGGGAGAGGCCGGGATCGATATCCGCTCGGCGGGCTTCTGGCAGGGCGGCTTCGATGTGATCAAGGAGCAGGTGCAGGAACTGGAGGCGCTCCAGGGCTGATCCGGGAGACTCTTAAAAATTATTTGAAAAGCGCGATCGAGGTCGCGGCTGCGCCTCGATCAGCGCTCGGCGAAGATGTGCTGGGCGGCGGCGAAACCGAGCGTCGAGGGGAGCCCCTGCACCTCCACGGTGAGGGTTTGGTTGAAGGGCAGGACCTCGGTCACGCGGGCGCGGGCGCCGGGCATGATGGAGCGTTCTTCCAGGAACGCCATCAGCTCGTGGTTTTGTTCGGCCAGTTCATGGACGCGCCGGATGATCACCTCATCGCCGGGGGACAGGGAGGTGAGAGCGACCCAGGAGGCTACGGCCTCCTCATGGCCGGGCAGCGGGTTGCCGTGGGGGCAGGTGGCAGGGTGGCCGAGTTCGTCCAGCAGCGCGCTCTCGGTCTCTTCGGATATGGCATGTTCCAGGTTGTGGGCCTCCCCATGCAGGCGGGACCAGGGCAGGCGGTTGACCATCAGCCACTCGGTGAGCATATGGCGGCGCGTGACGGTCTGCGCGGACTTGCGCCCCAGGCGGGTGAGGCGGGTGCCTTTTTTATCACTGACCAGCAACCCGTCACGCACCATGCGCTTGAGGGTGTTGGTGACGGTGGGGGGGGTGACGCCCAGTAATTCGGCCAGTCGAACGCCGACCACGGGTTCGTTCTCGCGTTCCAGGACAAAGATCAGGGAGAGGTAGTCTTCGATCGTAATGCTGAGTTTTTCCATAGAGTTAGTCCAAATTATGACGTTCGTCCTCCCAAACCCGTACTTTTTTCATTTTGTAAATGCCGGGAATTAGTATATACTAATAAGCGTTCGATCCATTCATTATACAGTGTTATCCGCAGCATGGAGACGGGCATGGAGCCTACCACACAACAGATCCCACTGGTCGAACTCTCGGTGGACGAGCACGGAACCATTCAGTCATTTGCTGGCGGACGGGCGGTCACGACGCGGCTGGCCTCGCTGGGATTCACCCCGGGTGCAGGCGTGGATATGACCCAGAACTACGGGTATGGGCCACTGATCGTGACCGTGCGCGGGACGCGCGTGGCGCTGGGGCGCGGCGAGGCGGCCCGCATTATTGTGACCCGGAGCGTCCGTGCCTGACTGCCATGACACCACCGCGCCCGCCCGCTCTGTGCTGGTTGGGCGCAGGTTGCCGTTGATTGCCCTGGCCGGGCAGCCGAATGTAGGCAAATCCACGCTCTTCAACATGCTCACCGGCCTGAACCAGCACGTGGGGAATTGGCCGGGCAAGACGGTGGAGCGCCGTGAAGGCGCTTTTTTTCACTCCGGCAGGGAGTACGGGGTCGTGGACCTTCCGGGGACCTATAGCCTGACGGCCAATTCCCCGGAGGAGGTGATCGCACGCGAGTTCATCCTGCGGGAGCAGCCGGATGTGGTGGTGGTCATGGCAAACGCCGCGAACCTGGAGCGCAGTTTGTACCTCCTGGCAGAGCTGATGGCGTTATCCATCCCGCTGATGGTGGTGCTGAATATGATGGATGTGGCCGCGCAGGAGGGGCTGCAGGTGGAGCCGGCCGTGCTGGAGGCGGCCCTGGGAGTGCCGGTCATCCCGATGACCGCCACGCGTACCCACGGAGCCATCCGCCTGATGGAGACGGTTGATGGGATCCTGGCGGAAGGTGTCGTGACCACGCCGCACGTGCCCGAGATCCGTGCGGATCACCGCGCCGCGTTGGAGGAGATTAACGCATTGATCGTCGGGCATGTGCCGCAGCCTTACCCGCAGGACTGGGTGGCCCTCAAGTTGCTGGAGGGGGATGCGGAGATCACGCGCGCCATGCAGACGGCGCTCCCGGCGGAGAGGTGGGCGCAGGTCCATGAACTGCTGCGGCAGCACGACGATGCGCTGCTGGCGGTGGCCTCGGGGCGTTATGAGTGGATCGGCAGGATGGTGCGGGCGGCAGTGGCGCAGCCGCGCATGGGGCAGATCTCATGGACGGCGCAGATCGACCGTTGGGCGGCGCACCCCGTGTGGGGGCTGGGAATCCTGGCCGGTATCCTGGGGATCGTCTTCTGGCTGACCTTCTCGATCGGCGCACCGGTGCAGGGCT
>CAYMQX010000087.1:0-9517 GCA_964392495.1 uncultured Anaerolineaceae bacterium | reverse complement strand
AAGTCCTGCTCGAAGCGCTCATTCCAGGCCTCGGGCAGGTCGCGGATCGCCAGCCTGCCCTCCAGCATTTGCAGCTCGAAGTCGAAGCGCATCATCACGTGCAGGTTGTAGGTCACCTCGTCCGCGTCGGTGCGGATCAGCGATTTCTGCACCTTGTTGATGGCCGCATAGAACTCCTCCAGCGGTACGTCCTTCAGTTGCGAGGGGAACTGCTTTTGGAGCCTCGGGAAGAAATATTCCCAGAAGCCCCGGCTGCGCCCCACCAGGTTCTCCCACAGGCGCGACTGCGACTCGTGCACCCCCGAGCTGGTCCCTCCGCCCAACGGCAGGCCTTCATAGGCCGGGTCGATGCCCTGCTCGTACATGGCATGTCCCGATTCGTGCATGTTGCTGAAGATGCACTCGCCCAGTTCGCGCTCCTTGACGCGCGTCGTGATACGTACATCGCCCAGCGAGAACTTCGTCATGAAGGGATGGTGGGTCTTGTCGATGCGCCCGCGGTTGAAGTCGTACCCGAACTGGCGCACCACCGCCTCCCCAAAGGCCAGTTGGTCCGCCTCGGGATAGAGCTTGTGCAGCACCGCGTCGTCCGTGGGCGGCTGCGAGGTGATCGCCTTGACGATCGGCACCAGCTTCTCGCGCAGGCTCGCGAACAGTTCCCGCACGCTGGAGGCCTTCATCCCGTAGTCCGAGAAGTCGATCAGCGGGTCGGCCATATGCTCGCAGCCGGGGAAGAAATCCGCCATCCTGCGGCTCAGGTCCAGCGTCTTCTCCAGGTTGGATCGCACCGCCGCGAAGTTATTGGCCGGGCGCGCCTCCGCCCAGGCCTGGAAGGCGAGGGCGGAATGCTCGTTCACCTCCCCCAGGAATTCCGGCGGGATGCGCAGCGCCCGCTCGTACTCGCGCCGCGTCACGCGGATCAGGCTGGCGTCGTCCGACTCGTAAGGCAGGCTCTCCTCGTAGGGACGCAACTCGTCCAGCAGCTTGCCGACCTGCTTGTCGATGAACTTCTCCTGGGTGATGCGCGCCAGCAGCGCCGACTGCCTCCCGCGCGCCTCGGCCCCTCCCGCGGGCATGTAGGTGGATTGGTCCCAACCCAGGAGCGCATTGATGTGCCCCAGGTCGCCCACTTCCAGCAGGCGGGTCTTCAGTTTCTCAAGTTTCTTTTCCGCTTTTGCCATTTGCTCTCCTTCCATCTTATTGACGTCATTGCGAGAAGTGACGCCCGCAAAGCACTCCCGGAACGAAGCAACGGGAGTCGCCTCACGAACAAGCAACCGCCGATTTATTCGAACGGATCCCCGCAGTGATGTACATCATAGCTCTTTGAGCTGCTCCCTGATTTTATCAGCGGTCTGCCGGAAACCCGCCAGTTTCTCGCGCTCCTTTGCCACCACCTGCGGCGGGGCCTTTCCGGCGAAATCGCTTTCCAGCAGCTTCTCCAGCCGCTTGATCTGTGACCCGGCCTCCGCGAGTTCCTTCTCCAGGCGCTGCCGCTCTGCCGCCGGATCCACAGCCCCGGCCATGATGAGCTGGACCTCCACTGTGCCCACCACCAGCGACAGGGCCCCCTCCGTCTTCCCGCCGCTGGCCTCCGTGATCTGGAGCTTCTCCGGGTCCAGCCCGGCCAGCGCGGCCAGGATCGACATCTGCTCCTTCAGCAGGGAGGTCTTCTCACCGCCTGCCAGCGCCGCCGGGAGCTTCTTCGAGGCCGGCAGATTCTTCTCGGAGCGCAGGTTGCGGATGGCGCGGACGATCTCCTGGATGGTTGTGAAGTCCGCGATGCGGGCCGCCTCCCACCCCTCGAGGTCGCGCGGCCTCGGCCAGCTTGCCGCGATCAGCATCTCCTCCCAGTCTGCGGCGATATGCGCCAGCGGCGAATCTTTCAACGACCGGCGCAGGTGGCCCCAGATCTCCTCCGTGACGAAGGGCGTGAAGGGATGCAGCAGCCGCAGTGAGAGGTCGAAGACGCGCGCCAGGGTATCCGCGGCGCGGCGGGCGCGGGTTCCGCCTCCCGCCAGCTCCTGCTTGGCGATCTCCACGTACCAGTCCGCGAAATCGCCCCAGATGAAATCGTAGATCTGCCGCCCGGCCTCCCCGTACTGGAAGGTCTGGAACAGACGCTCCACATCGCGCACCGTCTGCTGCAGCCGCGCCCAGATCCACGAATCCGCAAGCGTGTATTCGCCTGCTTCCAGTTCCCCCTCCTGCGAGTCGATGGCGCCGATCACGAAGCGCCCGGCGTTCCACAGCTTGTTGGCAAAGTTGCGGTTGGACTCGACCTTCTTCAGCCCGACATTCGTATCGTTGCCCGGCGTGGAACCCACCAGCAGCGTGAAGCGCAGCGCGTCCGTCCCGAACTCGTCCATGACCGTCAGCGGGTCGATCACGTTGCCCTTCGTCTTCGACATCTTGTGCCCGTGCTCATCGCGCAGCAGCCCGTGCAGGTACACCGTGTGGAAGGGCGCCTCGCCGGTGAATTCCAACCCCAGCATGATCATGCGCGCCACCCAGAAGAAGAGGATGTCGTACCCCGTCTCCATGTAGCTGGTGGGGTAGAAGTATTTCAGGTCGGGGGTCTCGTCGGGCCAGCCCAGCGTGGAGAAGGGCCACAGCCCCGAGGAGAACCAGGTGTCCAACACATCCTCGTCCTGGCGGATCTCCGTCGATCCGCAGATGGAGCAGGCCGTGGGATCCTCGCGGCTCACGGTCATGTGACCCTCGGGGCAGTACCATACCGGGATGCGGTGCCCCCACCACAACTGCCGGCTGATGCACCAGTCCTTGATGTTCTCCAGCCAGTTGTAATAGACCTTCTCGAAGCGCTCCGGCACGATCTGGATGCGTCCCTCGCGCACTGCCAGCAGCGCGGCCTTCGCCAGCGGCTCGATCTCCACGAACCACTGCTCCGAGATCATCGGTTCGATGATCTCCCCGCCGCGCTGCGAGCGTGGGATGGTGGTGAGATATGGCTCGGTCTTGATCACCAGCCCCGCCGCCTGCATATCCTTCCACAGGTTCTGGCGCGCCACGAAGCGCTCCTGACCGGCGTACTTGCCGCCGTTCCCGTTGATGTGCGCGGCTTCATCCAGCACCGGGATGACCGGCAGCCCGTGCCGTTCTGCGATGGCGTAGTCGTTGGGATCATGCCCCGGCGTGATCTTCAGCGCACCCGTCCCGAAGTCCATGCTCACGTAGTCGTCCGCGATCACCGGGATCTCGCGCCCCAGGATGGGCACCACCGCCATGCGCCCGATGAACTTGTGGTAGCGCTCATCCTCCGGGTGCACGGCCACGGCGGTGTCGCCCAGGATCGTCTCCGGGCGGATGGTGGCCACGGGGATGAACTCCTCCGACCCCGCCAGCATGTACTTGAAGTAGTAGAGAGTGGCCTGCTCTTCGCTGTACTCCACCTCCAGATCTGAGACCGCCGTGCGCAGACCGGGCGACCAGTTGATCAGGCGCGGGCCGCGGTAGATCAGCCCCTTCTCGTACAGACGCACAAAGGCTTCCCGCACCGCCCGGCTCAACCCGGGGTCCAGCGTGAAGCGCTCGCGGTCCCAATCGCAGGAGGCGCCCAGCCGGCGGATCTGATTGCCGATCATCCCGCCGTACTTCTTCTTCCAGTCCCAGGTGCGCTGGATGAAGGCCTCGCGCCCCAGTTCCTCGCGCGTGACCTCCTCGGTCTTGAGCAGGTGGCGCTCCACCATGAGCTGTGTAGCGATGCCTGCATGGTCGCTGCCCGGTACCCACAGCGCCGAACAGCCCTTCATGCGGTGGTAGCGGATCATCAGATCCTCCACCGCCACGAACATGGCGTGACCCAGGTGCAGTTCGCCGGTCACGTTCGGCGGCGGGATGGAGATCACGAACGGCTCCACCGTCGGATCGAAGTCCGGCTTGCGCGGGTCGCTGCGCGGCTTGAAGTATCCGCCCCTCTCCCAGCTCGCGTAGATGCGCGGCTCGGTGGATTTGAAGTCATACGTCCTGGGTAGTTCCTGTTTGCTCATTCTTCCTCCGATAACGGATCAGGTATGCTTTTTAGTTGCGGCCGCAAAGGTATCCGCCAGCGACTGCTCCAGCGTGAACGCCGGCTCCCAGCCCATCTCCCGGCGGATCTTCTGCCACGAGTAGGCCTTGTCGGTGTTCATCTCCGAGAGCCGCCGGATGCCCGGGTTCAGCTTCAGCAGGTCCAGCAGCCACAGGAAGGCGTCCATCAACTTTACCCCGCCTCCCGAAAGCGGGAGTATCCGGGTCTTCTTCCCCAGCACCGCCAGCGCCCTGCGGGTAAATTCCAGCATCCCGATATTCCACGCTGTGACGATGTAGCGTTCGCCGCTTCTTCCCTTCGTCAGTGCGAGCGTCACCGCTCGCGCCACGTCGCGCACGTCCACGAAGCTATTGGTGTACTCCAGCATCGGCAGAACCGGCAGCAGCCGCACCGCCTTCGACACCATCTCCACCCGGTCGGAGCCGGGACCTATCACCACGCCGGGGTTCAGGGTGAGGACCCTCATCCGGTCCGTGTACCCTTGCAGTTCCTGCTCCGAGACGACCTTGCTGTACCCGTAGGCGTCCGTGCGGCGCCTGGCCTCCAGTTCCGGGTACATGCTCTCGTCCGATTCCACCGAGGGGCGGCCTCCCACCGCGGAGATCGAGCTGATGTAGATGAAGCTCCTGCACCCCGCCCTCACTGCCGCCTCGGCCAGGTTGCGCGTACCTGTGATGTTCGAGTCGAGGACCTGCTGCCTCTCCGACTTGCGGAACGAGACCATCGCCGCGTTGTGGATCACGACCTCCACGCCTTGCAGCGCGGCTTCATAGCTTGCAGGTTGCAGCAGATCGCCCGTGATCCACTGGACGCCTTCCAGCGCCTCCAGCCCAAGGAAGGTGGGCCTCTGCCGGCGCACCAGGACGCGCAGCTCCGCCCCGGGATCGTGCGCGTGGACCGCCTGCACGATGTACTGCCCCAGAAAGCCAAACCCGCCGGTGATGAAGTAGGTAGTCATGCTCTCCGCTTTAAACAAAACAGGCCTCGTCCGGATGAGGACGAAGCGCTGCTCCGCGGTACCACCTCGATTCGGCCCATCGGGCCGCACTCTGTGACCGGCCATCACCGGTCCATGCTGTAACGGGCATTCCCGTGCCGTTCTAGCGGGCGCCAAGCGCCTTTCTTCGGCATTCTCTCCGGGCGACATTCGGCTGCCTTCCGCTGTGGAGGCTTCCAGCCAGTGACCTCCGTCTCTATCAGCGTTCCAGCCGCCTACTCCTCCTGGAGTGAAGAGATTATACATTTGCCGGGGGAGGGAGTCAAGCGCAGCGCTGAACGCGCTCCTGTACGAACCGGTCTGACAGGCCCTCGCAGTGTCATTGCCAGGAGATTCCCAAAAGATACCGCTCTCCCCGCGGGAGAGGGGCCGGGGGTGAGGTCCGCACGCCCTCCTCAGAATCTCCACACCCTACCTATTTCTTGAGGCCAGATGTTGAAGTCATCATCGAGCAGGGGGTCGCGGCCAGGGACGACCAGGGCCGTGGCGTGGAGGATCCACCTCTGTTTGTCAAGGATGGCGGTGAGCGAGTCGGTGACGGGGATATCGTCGTGGATGAGGCGCCCGAATTCGTCGCGGCGGCCATCGGGGACGCCCCAGCGCAGGGTGCGAGCGGGGCCGATGAGCACCTCGGCTTCACAGGCGGCATACTGGCGGTCGGTCTCGGCGGAGGGGTCGCAGTCCTTGAAGCGCCCCGAGTTGATGATGGCGAGAAAGCCGTAGCCCAGCTCGCTCTTGACCTGCTGTGTGAACTTGACGGGGATGACCCGGGTGGGAAAAGCCCGGTCAAGCAGGGCCCACAGACCCTCGCCGACCCCGGTGGCGTCCATGACGATGTACCCGGGGCGCCATGTCGAGCTGAGGGCTTTGAGGGCGCCGAAGACGGTGAGGTGGTTCTCGCCGAGCCACTGCCGGGTGTGGACGACGCGGTAGGTAGGGAAATGGAGCGTCTCCAGGCTGGACAGGTCGACCTCGACGATGCGCAGGGTCACAGAGTCTCTTGAATGATTCAAACCCGCCTCAATTCCCCTCCACTCCGTTTCGGGGAGGCTGCGCGATCCTCCCGCGCCGTCGTTGGGGATGGCAGAGGTGGAGGATTCTTCCTGGCCGGCCACATCGAGCAGGAACGCGCAGGGCATGGAGCCCTCCCGTTCCCCGCTGACCGGAGCGGCGGGATCCCCGTCTGTTTTGGGTGCATCCAGAAACTTCGGAAGGATATCCCCCCGCATCAGCAGGCGGTGGGCGGCGGTGAACATGCCGGAACGGGCATCGAGGTTCTCGCAGAAGTATTGGGTGCGGATGAGGGGGTGTTCGCGGCCAAGCCTGGCGACCTCGTTTTTGAGGAAGCGGGCGTAGTAGGGGTTGTGGCGGGCAGCCTCCTGCCCGTCCACCACGAAGACGCGCTGGATGCCGTCCATCTCCTGTTCGCGGAGGGCCTGGCGCTTTTCACGGTCCAGCAGGGTGTCGGCGGTCCATGCGGTCCCGGAAAAGAGACGCGTGGCGTTCCCGGCGGCGGCCATCGGCGCAAAGCGTTTGTCATAGATTGTCCTGGAGACATCCTGGGCCTCGTTGATGATGAGCAGGCGGTCGGCGGTGAAGCCGACCACGCTCGCACCCGGGCTGGCAGAGAAGTACATGACGCTGGCCCGGGCGTGGCTGTAGCGAAAGCCATCCACCTGTTTGAGCCCGGCCTGGCCGAAAAAGCGGCGCTGGAAGGCGCGGGCTTCGAGGCGCTGCATGGCGTTTGTGGTCTGGGGGATGTAGGTGGGGTTGGCGCAGACGATGTTCCCACCCACCTCGCCGAGGCGCGCCAGCAGGAACAGGATCAGGCTGGCGATCATTTCATCCTTGCCCGATTGCCGCGCAAAGAGCAGGACGAAGGTTTTGCCATCGCGTGCAAACACGGAATCGATCACGGCTTGTGCGGGCTTCAGTTGGTAGGGCCGCAGCCGCACCCCCAGGAATCCGTTCGAAAACCCGGTCAGGTTGCGGATGCTCTGCCTTAATGCGCGCCGCTGGTTCCCATCCAGCGAGGCGATGAGACTCCTGCGTTCCGCCCGGCTGTGCAGTTCAAGGGGTGTTTTAGCTGACACCTTGTTCCTCGTTGATCTCGGAGATCATCTCCATGACGGTGACGTACGCGGTGCGCCGGTCCTGCCCGAGGATGGCGTTCTTGTGGGTGTGGGCGAAGATGATGCGCAGGTAGTGGTTGATGAGGTGCTCGTATTCGAGCCATTGGGCGGGGGGACATTCAAGCTGGCGCTTGAGGCAGGTCTTGAGGCGAACGCGGGCGAGGGCAAGCTCGTCGCCACTCTTATCGGAGGGCATATTCTCGATCTCGGCATCATCGGTGACCGAGATGTAGCGGGAGTAGAGACCGTGCTTGAGAGCGTTCGTGTTGCCGAGGGGGGCCCCGCGGCGGCGGCCCGTGGACTTATAGGTGCGCATGGATGGCTCCTTTTGCCGAAAGCGGATGGGCTTGAGCGAGGCCCGGGCTTTGTAAATGCCCGCCTCATATTATTGAACAAATGTTCTATTTAATCAAGGGTAAATGGCCCCCAAAACGGCCTTTTTTGCATATAGTTCACATTTTGTAAGGTTTTTTTGATCTTGAGTCGTTAACAAGGCAGACCGCCATCGCAGATCAGGCTGAAACAGGTTCCATGTCCATCAGAAAATCCAGCCATTGGAGGGGTTTGATGAAGCAGATTAACCTTATCGCTCTTTTTCGTGTGGTTCGTGTTTTTCGTGGTCCGTCTCCCTCCCCCTCCGCCTTCGCGCCAGGACTCCGTGTCACATCTCCCTCCATTCCCCTTTTCAGGAACTTTTTTACCTCGAAAAACGTATGTCGATTGGGAGAGCAGGTGTCTTTTCGCGCCTGCTTCGGGTAAAGAAGTGGAAAGGCGGAAAAATGAACAGGCTGTTGATCTTCGCGGCCATCCTGTCCCTGCTGACCGCCTGCGCCTCGCAGCCGACGGGTACGCCCCTCGCGGATATGCCCAACCCCGCCTCTGTGTACTGTGAGGCGCAGGGCAACCGGCTGGAGATCCGCACCGCCGCGGACGGGAGCCAGTCCGGCGCATGTATCTTTCCGGATGGGAGCGAATGTGACGAGTGGGCCTATTATCGCGGTGAGTGCGGGCCTGCCGTGGCGGCCTCCACCCCGCAGATACCCACGGCCCTGCCCATCGACCCCTCCTTCTACGAAGGTTGGTGGACCTATACCCATCCCGTGTACGGCTTCTCGATCCTGCTGCCCGAGGATTGGTCCGTGGGGGAAACCACCACCGGCGACCCGCTCATGAGCGGGCATGAACTGAACCTCTACCCTCGCCTCGCCGGGACTGAAAACATCCGCATGACCTTCCGCCGCAGCGGAGAGGATACGCCTCTGTGGCCCAGCGGCGTGGGCGAGGGCGCGTTCGTCCCGCAGGGTACGCTGGATGTATCCGGGGAAGCCGCGCTGCGCCTGCTGCTGGTCTGCCCCGCGGGTGAGGTTACCTCGATCTGGTATCACGGGGCGGAGGGGCAGCCAAATATCACCCGCGGCGGCCTGGAGTTCGGGTTCATCTTCAGCGCCGGGGAGCATTGCAAGTCCGGCCTCAGCCTGGGCGGCAAAGTCCAGCGGGTGGGCGAGATGGTCATTGCTTCGCTCAGCGTGCCGTGATGCGGGAGGGAGGAAGAAATGAAAATCGTTGCGCGTACCGGCTGGTTCCTGCTCTTCACAGCCTGCGGGCTGCTGGTCTTCATCGTCTTCAGCCACTACTTCCCGCTCATCAAAGGCAGGCCGGGACTCTTCGGGAGGGTCCTCCTCGGGCTGGCGCTCCTCTCCATTGCCCTGGCGGCCCGCCGCAGTGAGCGCTTCAGGACATACTGGCTGATCCCGTTTGCCTTCTTCACCGCGCTGGCCGCCATCAGCATTGACTACCATCTCAGCCTCAGCAGGTGGATCCTGCCGGCCCTCGAGTTGGAAGCGGGGTCGCCCGCGGCTTGGGCGATCGAAAAGTTCGAGAGTTCCCTGCTGGGCATCCTCATTGTCCTCGGACTCAACCGGCTTGCGGGTCAAAGCCTGGGCTCGCTCTACATCCGCCGCGGGAACCTGTGGCTGGGCCTGGGCGTGGGTCTGGCCGCGTTTGCCGTTTTTATAGCCAGCGTCATTTTCGTGGCAGAAACGTACTTCAAAGCCGAAGACCTGAGCTGGGCGCGCATCCTGCCCTGGATGCCCTATATCCTGGTCATGGTGCTGGCCAATGCCTCCAATGAAGAATTGATTTTCCGCGGCCTGCTGATCGGGAAGATGGAGCCGCACATCGGAAAGTTCGCCACCAACCTTGCCACCACCATCCCGTTCGTGATCGCACATGCCTTCACCAGTTACTCGCTTGATAACTTCATCTTCCTTGCCCTGCAGCTCATCCCGCTCTCCCTGCTCTGGTGCTGGCTGATGCAGAAGTCGAAGGGCCTGTGGG
>CAYMQX010000086.1:0-9553 GCA_964392495.1 uncultured Anaerolineaceae bacterium | reverse complement strand
ATCGGCAGCGGAAAGAATATCCAATCGCAGTCTAGGATTCGTAATGGATTTGATTCCTCTGGACATGCGTCCCTCCCTGTTCAGATTTGGTGTGAGCAAGCCTTATTCGTTGAAAGCATGGGAATTAGGTTAGGCCAACCAGGCTTTTGGCGAGGTTAACGGCTCCGATGGCATCTTCAGAATATCCATCGGCTTTGATCTTTTGCACCCAATCGCGGGTCACGGGAGCACCTCCGACAATTACCCGGAAGCGCCCGCGCAATCCCTCTTTTTCAAGCTCATCAATCACCTCACGCTGTTTGACCATGGTGGTAGTGAGCAGCGCGCTCAGGGCGATAATATCGGCGTTGACTTCGATGGCTTTGCCGATGATCTTTGCTACCGGCACATCGACGCCCAGATCAAAGACCTCGAATCCGGCCGCAGTAAGCATGGTCCCTACCAGAGATTTTCCGATCTCGTGGATGTCACCTTCGACGGTTCCCAGGACGATCCGGCCCAGCATCTGTCGGTGCGTGCCGCGCCTGGTCATTTCAGGCTCGAGCAGTGCGACGGCAGATTTCATGGCCTCGCCAGACATCACCAACTCGGGCAGAAAGGCGTTCCCGTCGGCGTATTCCTGGCCGATCTGATTGATACCAGGAACATAGCCCCGGGTAATAGCCTCCAAAGGATCCACCCCCTGGCGAAGAGCTTGCTCTGCAAGTTGAGCGGAGAGTTCGGAATCTCCATCGATGATACTTTGGGTCATTTGGCTGAAAAGCTGTTCTGTCATGGCATCTCCTTACGGGTTGGCAACAGGAGCGGAATTATCCCTTGTTCCTGATGGCGCAAATCCTGGGCCGGGATGTTTAGATGTAACTCCAACTGCCGGCCTATGTGTAGTATATGATCGATAGCCCGGCGTACCGCGCCATCCTGGTCGTGATCCTTTAGGGCCGCAAGGAGAGCCCGGTGTTCGGAATTTTCTTCCACAAGGCTTTCGGCCAACAACTCGGGATGATGGAACACCGCCTCGTACAGCATCCAATCTGGAAATGCATTGGACACGTTTGTATACATCCTGAGAAGGAGCGAATTGGCGGCGGCCTGAACAATGGAAAAATGAAATTCCCGGTTGAGTTGGCGGGAACGGGAAAGGTTCTTTGTGCAGGAGCAATCGTCCATCCCGATGAGGAGGTTCTCCAAGTGCTGAAGCTCGGAAGATGAAATGCGTACAGCGGCCTGGCGGACGGAGAAACACTCCAGCAGAAGGCGCATTCCATAGGCTTCGACGATGTCGCGAGGCGAGAGCTCCACTACCCGAACGCCGCGGTAAGGGACACGCTCGGCTAGACCGGAAGCGGCTAATAAATCCAAGGCTTCGCGAACAGGCGTCATGCTGACCCCCATCTGGCTGGCGATCTCTTCCTGACGAAGCCATTCGCCGGAGGAATATACGCCGGTGAGGATGCGTTGGTGGAGTACTTCGAAAATCACCTCCTTGAACGGCTTATGCTGCAGGAGGTCAGAATGAAGCGTCATTATTTGTATATTATATATAATATGGGAAGCAAAGATAAGTCACATCTGTCACATAAAAGATGTGATTGAGGAGGAAAGGGTGAAACCAGGAGCACTGACTAAAGCGCCCAGGCGAGCATCAGACCGAGAATGGCAACGACCAGGCCAAGATGCAGGAATAGGTTGGAAGAAGTTAAAAAACTCCCAGGGGGAAGGATAAATTGCAGTACAAAATTCAGGACGATCATGCTGATGCCGATCAATGGGAGGAGACCTTTACGGTGAGCGAGGAACTCGGAAAGAAAATCCAATAGCTTTGACATCATGATGTGCTCTCCTCATCAGGCTGGTCTTCCTGTGAAAGTTCTACCTGTTCCTCCGATAAACCAGAATTTTCGATGAACCAGGGGGTGAATTGCGCAAGCATCCGGCCGGGGATGCGTCCCTGTATAACAACGCCACCGCGCTCATGTACGATCCGCTCAACTTGGCCGGCTTCATGGAACATCGAGATCAGAGCACCCTGCCGGTAGGGCAACCTGACTTCGACGGGAACAAAGGATTCATATAGTTCCTGCTGGATGATTTGAAGCAATTCGGGGATGCCGTCGCCGTGCAGAGCGGATGTCACTACAGCCTTGGGGAAATGGCTGACGGTTTCGTGGGCGCCCTTTAGGTCCTTCAAACGATCCCCTTTATTCAGGGCAGTGACCATGGGGATGTGGCCAGCCTCAATCTCCTGCAGGGTCTCCTGAACAGCCTGGAATTGATTGAGGGCGTTGGGATGCGAGATATCTACCACGTGCAGTAGGAGGTCGGCCTCGGCGATCTCTTCAAGGGTAGCCTGGAAGGCGGCCACAAGAGTGGTAGGAAGCTTCTGGATGAAACCAACTGTGTCAGTCAGAAGTGCCTGGTAGCCGCCGGGAAGCTCGATGCGGCGCGTGGTGGGATCCAGGGTGGCGAAGAGTTGGTTGGCTGCATAGACACCAGCGTGGGTCAGCCGATTAAGCAAGGTCGATTTCCCTGCATTCGTATAGCCAACAATTGCAACTGTAGGGATGCGTGAACGTTTGCGCTGGGCGCGGTAGCGCATACGGTGAGCACGAACCTTTTCCAGTTCGCGCTTGAGGTGTGCAATCCGTGTTCGGATAGTGCGGCGATCCACCTCGAGCTGAGTTTCGCCTGGGCCACGCAGGCCTACGCCTCCAGATGAACCTGTACGCCCGCCGCCCCCGCCAGCTTGCCGGGCTAGATGAGTCCATTGGCGGGTGAGGCGGGGAAGGAAGTACTCGTATTGGGCAAGCTCCACCTGGAGCATCCCTTCACGGGTATGGGCGTGCTGGGCAAAGATATCAAGGATCAAAGCTGTACGGTCAAGTAAACGGACATTCCCTCCGAGGGCTTTCTCAAGCTCACGTTGGTGGCGGGGATTGAGCTCATCGTCAAAGATAACAATCTGGGTCAGGGTTTCTTCAACAAGACTTTTAAGTTCTTCTACTTTGCCTGGGCCGATGTAAGTCTCCACATTTGGGTGGTCGAGGTTCTGGGTTAATTCGCCAACGATCTGTAATCCCGCGGTATCAGCGAGAAGAGCCAATTCCGTCAGTGAATCTTGCAAAGAAAGCAAATGCTTCTGTTGGAAGACATCCACGCCTACGAGAAAGGCGCGCTCACGAGGTGGAGTTGTCGTTTCGGGGGTTCGCTTGGCCATCAGGTGCTATCGGGGTAATATTGAGGGTGTCAAACAGACGCGCAATGCGCGGGTCGTCTGCTTCTGTCCTGGCAGGAATCAGGATATGGAAGGTGGAACCCGGCAGGCTGGCCTCGTCGTAACCTTCGGATTCAGCCCAAATAGTTCCACCGTGGGCTTCGATAATGCCGCGTGCAATCGCGAGTCCCAAGCCGGGGCCGCCGCCCTTAAATTTAGTCTTTCCACTGGAGTGCAGGTCGACACGTCCCAGTTGGCCGAATTTTTCAAAGATCAGGGACTGATCCTCAGGGGATATTCCAATTCCCGTATCGGCGATTGTGACCTCAATGAATCCGGGAAGGGTCCGGCCATCGAGGGTGACTTTACCTCCATCCGGAGTGAACTTAATGGCATTCACAAGAATATTACGGAATGCCTGGTAGAGGCGTTCGGGATCAGCGTAGATCCACGATTCACCGCCATTGAACTTCCGGATTTCAAGATACTGCCTGCGGTCACGGATGGTGGACGCCAACTCGCTCTTTAGCAATTCCAAGAGCTGGCCGATCTGCACAGGCTGCCAGGTGATGGATAGCAAGTTGTTATCGATCAGGGAGACGTCGATCATATCATCCAGTATCTGGCGCAGGCGGTGAATACCGGTGTTCACACCTTCCAGAAGGTTATCCAGACCAACCCTGTTTGACTGCAAAGCGGCATCCCGGATCATGGAGGTATAGCCTTCGATCAGGGTAAGTGGCGTCTTCAGCTCGTGTGCTGCCACAGAAATAAAGCTGGATTTGCTGCGATCCAATTGCTCCATCTTGCGCTGAACATCGGCCATTTCTGTTGAAATATGTGCCAGGCGCGTCTCCATTTCATAGCGGGAGACCACCTCCAAACCATAAGTGAAGACCGGGAGTACGGCAGCAACGAAATCCAGGGCTTCGGGGTCAGGAAGCGCTTCGCGGGCCACCTCGATGGTGAGGCCGATCATCCGATTCATCAGGAAAGCAACATGATAATGGCCTTCGGCGAGGTCGGTTTCAGTAGGAGAACGGGCCCAATCATAAAGAACCGGGTCCAGCCAGGCTGAATCACCGGAAAGCACCGCCTGCTCCACCAGATCATAAAAGCGTCCCAACTGCTCTTGGAAGCTTTCACGGACGCCAGTACCGCGGGCCAAGGCCTGACCCACCTTCTGGATCCAGGGTGAGCGGACGCGAGTAAGGAGTTCCTGGATGCTCATTCTTCCAAAGTTTACGCCTGCTTGTGGGTTTTGAACATGCTACTTTCGTTGGTGATTTCTTTCCATAATCCAGGCGCGCAGGGTGGCACCTACGGCGTTCAGGCTTTCAGCTGAAATCTTATCGGGTGTGTCCTGGGTGGTGTGAAAATATGGATAATCAAAGTCAATGATATCCACGGCATGGAGCCCGGCTTCCAGAAAGGGGGTGTGGTCGTCCAGCATGGAGTATTTGACCTGAGGAATGAAAAAGCGCCCGAAACCCTGCTCTTCAGCAACCTGCCAAATCTCTGAGCGCAGGCTGGAATCTGAGTTCATTTCATAATAGATGTTCAGATCTGCATCGCCGACCATGTCCAAAATCACCACAGCTTGAGGGGTGACCGGGTTCTGGGCTACAAAGGCGCGCGATCCCAGGATCCAGTCCCAGTCTCCGATGCGACCATTGTCTTCGGCGTCGAAGAAGACCAGCCAGACAGGCGGGATGTCGCTTGGAAGACTTCGGGCGAGTTCAAGGAGGACGGCCACACCGGATGCTCCATCTTCTGCCCCTGGGACAGGTTGCTGGCGCATCCTTGGATCGGGATCGTTATCGGCGTAGATACGCGAGTCGTAATGGGCGCCAAGGATGATTTCGGGAGAATCGGAGCCGCGTTTGGCGAGGACATTCTCAATGGGATGGCCATCCTGCACGCTGTACTGGATCTCCACAGTCCATCCACCGGCCTTCAGCCGGGTACTTAACCAATCCTGGAACCGGGCGTGGCCCTCAGTGCCGGGAATACGAGGACCAAAGCTCACCTGGGAGACGACATCAGCAAGTGCTCGCTCGCCGTCAAAATCCGAGGGGGTTGTTTTCTCACTTGAAAAAGAAAAGGCATACCAGGTTGACACTGCCACGAGTAGCATGGCAATGGCTGCGAGGTAGATTGCGACATTACGCTTGGTCATTGACCTGTTGGGCCTCAAGAAAAGCAGAGAGGGAACTACGGGCACGACCGGCCAGAAACTGACCTCGCTCGCTCTTTCCAGGTTTCCGAGAATCTTCCAGAGGTGGAAGGATCCCAAAATTTGACTTCATGGGTTGGAAATCCTTCAGATCTGCATGGGTAATATAATGGCAAAGGGCACCAAGCATGCTATTGACTGGGAGCTCCACAGGAGGCAGGTTCTGCATAAGGCGGGCAGCATTAATACCGGCCAGGGCGCCTGTGGAAATATTTCCCATGTAGCCTTCCACGCCGGTAATCTGTCCGGCAAAGAGCAGGTTATCCCGATCCCTGTATTGCAGGGTGGGACGCAGCAATTTAGGCGAAGCAATGAAGGTGTTTCTGTGCATCTGCCCATAGCGAACAAATTCAGCCTGTTCCAGCCCGGGAATCATGCGCAGTACCCTCTTCTGCTCTGGATATGTCAGATTGGTCTGAAAGCCGACAAGGTTAAAAAGGTCGCCGGCCAAATTATCCTGGCGCAGTTGGACGACTGCCCAGGGTCGGCGTCCTGTGCGCGGGTCGGTGAGCCCTACAGGGCGCATGGGCCCGAAGGCAAGCGAATCGAGACCACGTTCAGCGATGATCTCAATCGGCAAACAGCCTTCGAAAAAATGACCTGCCCGTACTCCTGAGCGGATGGAGTCCTCAAAGGATCGTAATTCGATCCGCTTGGCAGAGCGGAGCGTCTCGACGAAAGAGTAGTATTCCTGTTTATTCAAAGGACAATTGATGTAATCGCCACCGTCTTCAGACCCGGCACCATAACGTGAGGCGCGAAAGGCGACCTGCATGTTTATTGAAGCTGCGGAGACGAGCGGGGCGATGGCATCAAAGAAATATAAATGCTCCTCTCCAGTCAGGGATGAGAGGGCCGATGTGAGAGCCGGAGAGGTCAGGGGGCCGCTGGCTATGATAGTGGGGCTGGAGGGGATCTCGGAAAGCTCCTCCCTGCGGAGTTCGATTCGCGGATGGGATGAAATGCGCATAGTCACCATGGATGAAAATGTCTCACGATCTACAGCCAGGGCTCCTCCGGCAGGGAGAGCGGTCTGCTCCGCACAATCCAAGAGCATGGATCCAAGCAAACGGGCTTCATCCTTCAAGAGACCTGAGGCGCGGTCGGGTAGATTGGAGCCGAGGGAATTTGAGCAGACAAGCTCAGCCAAATAGCCGGTCAGATGGGCACCTGTTGTTCGGGCAGGGCGCATTTCGTACAAATGGACCTGGATACCGCGTTGGGCGGCCTGCCAGGCGGCCTCGCTGCCTGCCAGACCGCCCCCAATTATTGTCAGGTGAGACATGGTCTGTATTGTACCATCCGGTCTGCTGTATAATTTATCCAGAATATGGTTTCAACATCGAGGCTGACCGGACCGCTAAAGGAAGCACTCCAGCTTACCTCAGCCGCATGGGTGGCTCTGGTTGACCGCGAGGGAGGCAAATGGTCCCTCATAGCGAGCCAGGGTTTGCCAAAGACCAGGCTAACCGCCCTTCTCGCTCTTCTGGGGGAAGGCGCGGTGGACACCTGGTTATGCAGCGCTATGAAGGGAGGTGGGAGTCGATCTGCCCCACTGCCGGCAGAAAACGCACTGGAGAGCTTGCGGCTGTGTGCCTATCCAATACCAGATAGCACACGGGTGCTTGCTGTGGGGGTCGATCAGTTGCTCCCACAAGATCAGCGGATTTGGCGTATGGCAGTGGGACTTCTTTCTGGGATGGAAAAAGCCGAAGTTGAACCTACGCTGCCGGACCTGCTGGCGGGACTCCCTTATGACCTGTCAGGAACACTCGAGCGCATTCTAAAGGCATTCGTTGAAATGGCTCCATGTCAGAGCGCCTGGCTGGGAATACGGCGAGGAGAAGCATTGGAGGTCCTGGCTGAGTGGAATGACCCGAAGGTAAAGGGAATGTCATTCCAAATCGAAGCAAATGAACTGCTGAAGCGCGTCAACCGGACCCTGGCAGAGGTGGCTGCCGAGCAAGGGCAGCCGGAGTGGGAGTACATTCCAAGCTGGGGGAAAAAACGGGGTGCGAGCGTATGGGTCATGATCCCTCTGGTTATTGGACAGAGGCAGATCGGCGGGGTGGCCATGTGGCGTACCGGCCGGATGAGTCCCGAGCAGTGGAGGAACCTGCGAAGGCTGGCGAGCCACATTGCTCCATCAGTGGAAGTGGCAGCGATCTTCTCCGAAATGAACACGCACTTGGGGCGGCTGGGGATGTTAAATGATTTTGCATTGACGATCTCATCGGCACAAAACCTGGAGCAGATCGCCCGGCGTGTGTTTGACCTGCTTTCGCGTGCATTCAGTACAGAGATGGTATCCCTTGCATTGCTTTCTTCCGACAGTCGGACGATAAGGATCTTTGATGGCCGTGATAAGAAATCAGGGCCTCAAACCGCCGTCCTTGCAGAACATCCTATCGCAACTTATCTGAAGAGACCGCGCCCAACACGCTTGGACGATGCAGCTAATAGTGGATTGACTTTCATAAACAAAGGGACGCGTTCGGCCCTGATCGTGCCTCTGAAATATCGTAGCGAGGTAATTGGTGTACTTGCGATCGGGAACCCCAGACCAGAGGCATTCAATCAGTACGATGAGCATCTGATGGTAGTGATCGCAAGCCACCTGGCAGGATTGGTGGAATATGGGCGCCTGCGGGAAGAGGCTGAGGGGAGGGCGCGCAGCCTGGGCCTGATCCACGAGGTGGTGCAGCAGGTGATAGGCTTGACGGACAAGCAGGAGATGGCACAGATCACGGCGGACCTGCTGGCTGATTATTTCGGATACGAGTTGGCCGCGGTCCTGTTCCAAGATGAACAAGAACGATTGGTGGCACGCGGCTTCGGCGGGCGCCATGGTACAGCGTTTGAAAAATTCACAGGTGCTTACGACTTGACTGCGCCATCCGGAGTTACGAAGGATGTCTTCTTGAAGGGCGACAGCATTTTGATGAACGATGCAGGGCAGGATCCGCGCTACCAGGCTCAGGAGCACTGGAAGGCGGCCTCCCTGATCTGTGTGCCTCTGAAGGACGGCGAGAGGGTTTTCGGCATTATCAATGTGGAAAGCTCGCAGGCGAATGCCTTTAGCGCCAACGACTTGATCGCTATTGAATCGCTTTCCGGCATCCTTAGCGCGGTGGTGGCCAGCGCAGACCAATATAAGAATTTGCAGAATACCATCCGCCAACTCCGGCAAACGCAGACCGAACTCAAGGCGCGGATGGAGGCCCAGAAGGCAGCGGAAAACAGGCTCCTACAGACCGCCAAGCTGGCGGCAGTGGGAGAGATGGCTGCCGGTATTGCGCACGAACTCAACAATCCGCTGACTACAGTGTCAGGGTTCACTGAGTTGGTCCTGGGAGAAATACCTCAGGACGTGAGCTACCGGCAGGAATTGGAGTTGGTGGAGAAGGAAGCGAAACGCGCTAGAGCTGTTGTACGCAGGCTCCTGGATTTTTCGCGGCCAGGAACTCAAAGCCGCGTGAAGGCAGATCTTAATGAAATCGTTGAGGATGTGCTGGCTTTAACGCAGCATTTGATCCATACGAGTGGCGTCCGTCTGACCGCCAGCCTGGCCGGAGGCATGCCATGGGTATCTGTAGATCGGGGCCAGATCCAACAGGTGATACTGAACCTGGTCCATAATGCACTGCAGGCCATGCCGGATGGCGGTAGTCTCTATATAGGCACCGAGACCCGTGAAACAGAGGCCCGCCTCTGGGCGATTATTTGTGTACGCGACACAGGTAGTGGGATCGCATCCCAGGATCGCGATCGGATCTTCGAACCGTTCTTTACCACCCGAAGCGGTAGGGGGGGGACCGGGCTCGGGCTTGCCATTACTTACAATATTGTCAATGAACATGGGGGAATGATTGATGTTGAAAGCGAGGCAGGGAAGGGCTCAATTTTTACAGTCCGGCTGCCCTTGTAGAATATGAATCCCATATCAGTTTTGATAGTAGATGATGAACCCGGGATCGCGCTGCTGTGCAAGCGCCTGCTGAGCCGGGCCGGTTTTGCGGTCATATCCATGACCGATCCGCGCGAAGCTGTGGAGTATCTGGAAAGCCATCCGGTGGACCTGCTGCTGGTCGATATCCGCATGCCCG
>CAYMQX010000085.1:0-9557 GCA_964392495.1 uncultured Anaerolineaceae bacterium | reverse complement strand
CCCAACTCCGAGGGTGGTTGTCATTCCGGTCCAATCCCCCTCAGCTCTGCCGGTGCCGACCCCCACCTCCACCCTCGAGGTATTAATATTTCCCTATACCATTGAAGAGCTTCGCAGCCATACCTTCAAGAGCGGAAACATCTCACTTCTCGAGTTGATCGATGAAACCGACGACTATCAACGATATCATATCTCTTATCCGAGCGATGGATTGATCATCACTGGCGTGCTTCAACTGCCCAGAAATGGCGACCCTCCTTTTCCTGTGGTGATCATGAACCATGGATATTTCAATCGATCTGAATATTCACCCGGCGATGGCACAGATCGGGCCTCGGTATTCCTTAACCGGCGTGGGTATCTGACCGTCGCATCCGATTATCGAAGCTGGGGTAATTCAGAGATTGGGCCGAGCCTCATCTATACCGGACTGGTTATTGATGTGGTCAACCTGATCCGTGCCATTCCTTCTCTGCCCCAGGCTGATCCGAATCGCATCGGGATATGGGGGCATAGCATGGGAGGCGGAGTAACCATGAAAGTCCTAATGCTCGATACTCCTCTACGATCGGCTGTGCTTTATTCAACGGTGAGTCCGGATGACGCTGATCTGATTGAGCGTTGGGGGCCGGGCTGTGTGGGCGACATCGCGACCGGTGAAAAGTACTATGGGTGTAATTCTTCGGACATACTGCCAGCTGATCTTAATCCGGCCTTGCAAGATGCTTATTTCCATGCCGCTTCGGATCCTGAATTGCTCAGTCAGATCTCACCCATTTACCACCTGGACCTTGTTAAGATCCCAATCCAGATCAATTACGGATCAGATGATGGCAAAACGATTGCAGGCACGCCGCCGGAGTGGTCCCGCAAACTTCACGCGGGCCTTTTGGATGCAGGTGTACAATCGGAACTGTTCTCTTATCAGGGCCAGGGCCACTCGTTTCTTGCAGATTCCTGGTTTGCGCTGATGGAGCGAACGGCCCGATTTTTTGATCGTACTCTTAAAGATCAGCCTTGATTCCATACAGGGATAAATATGAAGCGGATTTATCTGTATTTGTTGCTGGTAATTGGAGTATCTGTCCTCGTCGCCTGTGCAACAAAAACGACTGCCCCGGCTGCGCCCACTCCCGACCTGGCGGTCTCCCCTCTGGATGGCGAATGGAGCGGTAATGGATCTGCAACGGGGGGCAGATCCTTTGATATTACGTTTATCGTGACAGATCAAAAACTCGCAGGCATTCTCTACAGTTTCATAGGCCTTGATGGCATTAAGTGTACAGGTATCGAATATGGGCGAATTCCCGAAGCGCGGCGTCCCGAAATCATTGATGAACATTTATCCGCTGCTCTTGGTGATGGTTTTTTTATGGAGGGGGCTTTTAAGAACAAATCTACTGCATCCGGTACGCTTGTAATCCATTGGCTGGCCAACCAGCCGCGCTGCAATGGTGATTACGAAGTTGAATGGACTGCGCAGAAATCCATTCCACAGGTGGTATCCCAAAAGCCGGGGGCGGATACCCACCGGATTTGGCCTCTGGCTACATTCATACAAATCCTGATCTTTGGAATCTCCAATGGTTCTGTACTGGCCCTTAATGCGATTGGCGTCACGATTATTTACAGCACTGTGCGTATCCTTAACCTTGCCCATGGTGATGTTTTTGCCCTGACAACTGCCCTCGTGACATCAATTGTAAATGCCGTCGGCATCGATCAGGGCTGGCCGCCTGTCTGGCTTGCAGGCTCGCTTTTCCTGGTTCTCCTGGCAGCCATCCTGCTTGCCGCCCTTCTAAGCATGGGCGTTGATTATTTTGGGTTCAAACCATTCCGGGAATCTTCAAGGCTGGCCCCCTTAATCGCCACTCTGGGGCTTTCTTTTATTCTGTTTCAGGCGGCCCTGGTCTGGCGTACTTTCCAGGGGTCCTGGATCCCCGGAGAGCATCGCAGTGTACCGGGTATTCCCGAAGTGCCCACAGACGGAATTCCTAATTTGCTTCCGGAGATTAACCTTGCAGCGCGACTTGGGTATTCGAACCTCGTCGTCCGGCTGAGTGACGTGCTGGTCATGTCTCTGGCTGTAGCCCTGGTAATTCTTGCCGCCTGGTTCCTAAAGAGAACACGATCTGGGCAGGCCATGCAGGCTCTTTCACAGAACCCGCTTATGGCACAAATGCTCGGCGTTAATGTGAATGGAACGATCCGCAGGGCTTTTGCAGTAGGCGGCGCGTTTTCAGGCGCAGCAGCTTTTATTTTTGCGCTCTATTATTCCAGACCATTCGGAGCGCACGGTGCCCAGAGCGGCTTGATGGCATTTGCTGCCGCTCTGCTGGGCGGGATAGGCTCTCCGCTTGGAGCACTGGCGAGCGGATGGTTGATCGGTATCTTCTCTTCCTTAAGTGATTATTATCTCAGTGCCCAGTGGACCCCTGTTTTGCTGCTTGCACTATTGATCGGTTTGTTGGTTTGGCGCCCGGAAGGGCTTGCTGTTCGCCCTCTTGAAACTTTTGCTGTTGCACCGGAAAGGGATTCTTTAATCCTGTCGGCTGCCGGAGCAGGGCCGGGATCAAGAAAAATCCTGTATTGGCTTCTTGGGATTCTGGTAGCTGTCCCTGCCTTTGCGAGCCTGCTTGGGTGGGGCGGACAGGTGATATTGCGGACCATTGCTATTTTTATACTCCTCACTCTGGGGCTAAATCTTGCCCTGGGCGTAACGCGACTGCTGGATTTTGGTTTCGCTGCAGGCTTTGGGCTGGGCGCCCTGGCTGGCGCGCTCCTGAGCCGGTATGATAGTTCCATCGGGCTATTGGCTGGGGCTGCTTTGGGCGCCCTCTTGGGATTTCTAAAGGGCGGATTGGCGCACAGACTGCGAGGGGATTTTCTTGCAGTCGGAACGCTTACCCTTGGCCTCCTCGTGCGTCAGACAGCGATTAACATGCCGGAAATGACCGGCGGGGCAGGAGGGCTGGGAGCCTTCTCCACTTTGCATTTTTTAGGATGGAAAATCCTTGATCCCACCCTGAAATACTATGTGGTCCTTGGAATAGTTATAGTGGCCGCCCTGGCAGGATGGCGACTGCTAAGGTCGCGTACAGGTCGTACCTTCCTGGCTGTCGGTGACGATGAGTCAGCCTCTGAAGCGGCTGGTGTGGATGTGAGCAGAACACGACTGCTCGCATTGGCAATAAGCTCGGGCCTTGCAGGGATGGCTGGTTCCCTGTACGCGGGGACCTTTTCTTACGTGGATCCTGAGATGATGTCTTTCCATGTTTCTTCGCTTGTGCTTACCATGGTGATTCTTGGCGGGTCCGGGAATATTCCAGGTTCCATTCTCGGCGCAGCTGCAATCGTGTTGTATGACAAGGTCATCATCCCCCGAATCGCGGATCTGGCCGCTCTAATTTGGCCGGCGGGCTTGGCAATTGGCTCTGCGCCGGATATTCGCGGGGCCAGCTTCTTTAATTTCGGGATTGCCCTTTATCTTACGATTCTTATACGAGCGCGCCATAGAAAAAATCTTTGACGCTCCCCAACCCTTGATCCGTGTCATCCTGGTCATCCTTGAAGAGCGGGTAATCTAAGGAGAGTCTTTGTGCTTTCCCCATAATCCGTATCCTGTGTCCCTGCGCGCCTCCCGGCGTTCATGCTGTTCGTGGATCTCCTCAATATGACGAATTTTTTCCTCTACTGCCACATCCAACCATAGCCGCCCCTTTTCAGCGGTGGCGAGACTCCCCGCCCCATATGCACCCGTCCGTGTATCATCATCCCACGGCGGGTTGGCGATCAATGATCCACCTTCGATCCAGTCCATATAGTAGGATGGAGTGCTTACAAAATCAGTCTCATCTACCACGCGTTCCATATGACATAGTTCCGGTCGGAGGAAAAGCATAAAAGATGTTTCCAACTCTCCGGCGTGTCCCATACCACCGATCCGGGAGCTTCGATATTTTTCGAGGGCGGCTGCGCCCAGCGGACCGGAAGTATGAAGGAAGCTGGTCGCACAGAAAATTCGACGATGTCGTTCGCCGGCATATTTTATTATATTGACCAGAAATGACATGTTCCCACCATGTCCACTGATGAAATAGAAGCGGTCAAAACCACGGGCGGAGAGTGCGTCTACGATGGCGATCCAGAAATCCTCGAAGGCTCGCCCCCCGGAATTCAGAGTTCCAGCAAAGGATGAGCGATGCGTGCTGACACCGTAAGGCATGGTGGGCAGGGTCGTTGTGCGCGCAATCGATCGTTTGACAGTTTCTTTGGTGATCGCATCAATTATTGTGGAATCTACGCAGAGAGGAAGATGCAGCGCATGTTGTTCTGTGTGACCGATTGGTATTAAAACCACCTTGCCGCGTTCAGAATCAGATGGTAGGGACACCGGCTTGTCAGAAAATAGTCTGCCGGGCTGGAAAATGGCTGGAAAGCTGATCTCTCGATGCCATTGAGGACTGTACTCCTGGGGGATAAGAACGAATGCCTTTGTAAATCCATCCTCTTTTAGTGAATTGACTAGATTTCCCAGATAGCTGCCCAGAATTGGTTCAGCAACAGCCAGACCGCTTCCACGCCATCCAAATGGGAAGGGAGGGAGCATGCCGATGCGCTTCGGAAATCCAAGCTGTTCAATCAGCAGTCTGCTATCCCAATCCTGGCCGAGGGGAAGGATGAGAGGAGTATCGCGAGGCAGCTGAGCCACCTCCGGCCAGGCCAGGTTTTCATACAGGAAGATTTCTGTTATATTATTTTGAATTTTAATGCGCGTAGTCATTATAGCATCATTTCTCTGGCAATAAATACCAATCTAAAAACCTTTCTATCCGCTCAAACACATCCTCCACATTCTCCCGTCGGAGAAATCCATGCGGTTCATCTTCATAGGTCTTGTACTCAAACACCTTATTCTCCCGCTTCAATGCTTCCACCCATTCCTCAGAAGCTTCTGGTGGAACAACATCATCCAGGAGGCCATGAAGAATCAGCATGGGTTTTTGGACATTCTTCGCTTCTGCGATGGGGGAGCCAGCCAGATAGTCGCGACGTTTTCTGGATGGATGTCCGAGGAATATTTCGGTATATAGCCTTAGTTCTCTGCAGCACTGCGCCCATGAGCTGATAAGGTTTGAATCGCCGTATTTTGCGATTCCACATGCAAAAAGATATTCCGGGTCACGCGCAAGTGCACAGATCGTCAAATACCCTCCATAGCTGCCTCCCATGATGCCGATCCGTTCTGGATCAATCCAATTCAGAGACCGCAGGAATTTTGCACCATGCAGGCAATCTTGATGATCCCCTTTTCCCCAATCGCCATAGTTCAGGTGTTCAAAATCCACCCCGTAGCCTGTGGAACCTCGATAATTTGGTGCAAGGAAGGTATATCCCTTGGCCAACAGATATTGAGCAAGGATATCAAAATCGAAGATGTATTGAGAGGAGGGTCCTCCATGCGGATGAACAACGGCTGCTCCATTTGGCCTCCTGGGCTTAAAAAGGAGGGCTGGGATATCAACACCATCGCCGCTTTTGTATCTAACCAGCTCGGGCATTACCAGCATCTGGGATGTCAGTGCTGGCGGGTGGGAAAAAGTGAGTTGTTGGATATTCTGATCTTCCAGATTTATTCGGAAAATATCTGCCGGTTGGACTGGCGACTCGAATTCAAAGGTCAAGTTCTTTCCATCAGGTGTCCAGCATGGGCGCTGGTAGAAACCAGGCCCGCTGCATAAAACAGAAACTTTTCCAGAAGCGATCTCAATCAACACCAAATCGAACGACGCCTCATGATTGACAGTTCCGGCAATAATTCTTCCATCTGGCGACCAGGCTATGTCAGCAATTGCGTAATTATCCCTGGTCACCTGGCGGGCTTGAGACCCATCAGCCCCGATGATCCAAAGGTGATCATTGCCGGACTCTTGCGAGATGAAGGCCAGCCACTTTCCATCTGGAGACCAGCGCGGCATCCACATCCGAACGCCGGCCTGGCCACGCAGTTGATGTAGTTCGCCAGTGGAGATGTCTGCAAGAAAGATATCCAGCCGATTTAGATCATCAAACCTACGATACACAAAGGCTATGGATCTTCCGTCTGGCGAAGGCTGGGGATCCCAATGATCACCATTTGTATCGGATGTGACTGGACGCGGCCATCTCCCGGTCCGGTCTGTGAGCAGAATTTGATCGGCTTCGCCTCGCTCTACACTTATCAGAAGACCATTGGAATCCGGCATCCAGCGCGGTGTAAATGCCGAAGATGTAAAATCGGTTATTTTTCTTGGGATTCCGCCATCTGTCGGGACAATATGGACATGTTTTTTCATGGTAAAGGCAACCCAGCGAGAATCGGGGGACCATTGGGGAATCTCGTCATCCCAATATGCGACAAGTCCTCGCTCCGTGCTAATCCGCGCTGGCCAGCCGCCTGTGGACGGCATGAGGTAAAGGTCTGAAAGAGCCGCCGAATCCTTGACAAAGGCAATCGTATTACCATCCGGAGCCAGAGAGTGGTTCCGAATGCGTTCGATAGAGCTTGCCAGAGAGATGCTCCAGCCTGCAGGAGGGTCCAGATCTGGGCGGGGGATGGATGGCCATCCATTCCGTTCGTATTTTTCCACCAGTTTAATCGGCTTTTCCATTCGAACCTCGTCAAATCCCATTTAGGATGGGTTCAGTATAAACTCTTTTCCTAAATCGTAAAATCCAGTACAATTTTTACAGGATATCCTCTCGGGTATCCAATAACTGTGGTTCCTGCGTTTATTGGCTCGGTCCCTCGCCAAAGAATCAATTGCACCTGTCCAGCCCGCTTTTTTTTCCAGCATGCTAACCCAAGAGGAGAGAACCATGAAACGTGTACTGTTCTTTTATTTGATAATTGGCTCCTTTCTGATTTCAAGCTGTGGCTCACCCGGGCCTGGCACGCCATCCCCCTCCCGCCCGGTAACCGAGGCCGCTGCCACCGCTGTACAGGCCGCAGAGCCCGTAGTCCTCAATTTTGGTTGGCTTGGAAAACCGGATACACTTAATCCGGCTTATGCATTCCTGACAGAATCCTATACGATCTTCGACTTGATTTATAGCCCACTCACCACTGAGTCGACAGAGGGTGGCTATGTCGGCGCGCTTGCCAAGGATTGGTCTGTTTCAGATGACGGTCTGACATGGACGTTCCGATTAAAGGATGGGATCAAATGGCATAATGGCGAGAACCTCACTGCAGGGCAGGTTGCATGGGCTATCAATGCCATCATGGCAGATCCCGATGGCTGGGCAGCGCTGTCAGGATATGTTGGTGGTTTCAGCGATGTTTCTGCTCCGGACGATAAGACCGTCAGGTTCATCACGGAATATCCGATTGCCAATATGGAATATCGGCTTTCCTTCCTGTATGCAGTATATCCACCGGATTTTGAAGGTTTTACCACACCTGATGAATTACAGAACTTTTCAAACTTTGAGGCTATAGGCACGGGACCTTTCAAGATCCAGACCTTTGACAAGGATACCGGAGTCCTGATCCTGGATTCCAACCCGGATTTTTATGATGGTTTGCCTCGGATCGATCGGATCATTTTCCAAACCTTTGATAATACCGACGCCATGATTCAGGCTTTGAAGGTGGGCGATATCGATCTTGTGAATGAAGTACCCGCCACATCCTTTGCAACCGTCAAAACGATGGAGAATGTGACGGCCACAGATGTTGAAGGACGTTATTTCAATGAACTGATCGTCAACAGTGTGGACCCCAATCACGACCCGGCGCCAACCGGCAATCCAGCCCTGGCAGATCCGGTGGTCCGGCAGGCGATCTCTCTTGCCATCAATAAAAAGGATATCGTGGATATCGTTCTTCAGGGCCTGGCCTCGCCTGGTGATTCCATCGTTCCTCCTTCTCTCGGTGGGGGTTTCTGGCACAGTCCCAATATCAAAGATGTTGTTTTCAGCCCCCAGGAAGCAGGTCGAATACTGGAAGCGGCTGGCTACATACCCGGTACTGATGGCGTTCGTGTCAAGAGCGACCTTCGCCTCGAATTTCGGCTGCAATATCCATCGGATTCATCGTCCTATCCGCGTATCGCAGATATGATGGCGGACTGGTTCAGCCAGGCGGGCATGAAGGCGATTCCGGAAGCCGTCGATCCTGATAGTCTTATCGCGGCTACCACGCCCGCTGGTGATTACGATCTGGTGATTTGGGGCTGGGGTCCCGATCCTGATCCTGACTTCATCCTGAGCGTCATGACAACCGAGCAATTTGTGGAGGGTGGTTGGAGCGACAGTGGTTACCACAATCCCGAGTATGACCAGTTTTATCTGGATCAACAAAAAACTGTGGACAAATCGGCCCGCCAGCAGATCGTCTGGAAAATGCAAGAAATGATCTTCAGGGACAAGCCGTATATCGTACTTTACTATGAAGACATATTGCAGGCCTTCCGCTCGGACCGCTTCAAAGGATTTGTGGTTTCTCCGCTTGGGATCGAAATTGCCCAATCATTGATGCAGGTTGAGCCCGTGAAATAGCGTTATCTCGGAGACCGCCCCATCTGAGGCGGTCTCCGATACCTTCAGAAATGAACCGCCGCGATTATATTCTTCGAAAACTGGCCTTTTCACTCCTGACGATCCTGTTGGTCGTGGTGATCAATTTTCTATTGTTTCGTGTGCTTCCTGGAGACCCGGTACGTTCTGTAATTGGCAGGAATATCCGAATTTCGGCGGAAACTCAGCAGGCCCTGCGTGAGCAATTCGGCCTGGATAAACCCGTTTTTCCGGATCAGTTCATGGATACAATCGGGCAGTGGGCGCACGGAAATCTTGGAATCTCATGGTCCCTGCGACGCCCGGTAAGCGAGGTACTGCTATCCAAGCTTGGGAATACCGTACTTTTGATCGGCTTGGGACAAATCCTGGCCATCATTTTTGGGGTGATTCTAGGTTTGTTGGCGGGTTGGAAACGCAAGACCGCTCTCGACGTAGGCGCGTTGACTTTTTCCCTGATCGCCTGGGCTATTCCCACTTTTTGGCTGGGAATTATTCTGCTGGCTGCGGGAAGCAGTTGGTTTGGTCTTCCCACGGGAGGCATTGTAAGCCCCGCCAATACCGGAAAACCTCTATACACTGTCATACCGGACTTTGGCAGGCACCTGATTTTACCCACCCTTACCCTGACGATCCTGTATCTTGGTGAATATATGCTTATCATGCGTTCATCTGTTCTTGAGGTTCTGGGGGAGGACTATATTCTTACCGCCAAGGCCAAGGGGATGAGTCACTGGCAGGTGCTTTGGCATCATGCTCTAAAAAATGCCATGCTTCCGATCGTGACCTTGATCGCGCTCAATCTTGGATTCACTGTCTCAGGCGCCATTTATATTGAAACGGTCTTCTCGTATGATGGGCTTGGAAAGCTTTTCCAAACTGCCCTTACCAAGCAGGATTATCCCTTGCTTCAAGGTGCCTTCCTGTTATTAGCCGTAAGTGTCATCCTGGCGAATATGGTAGCCGATGGCCTCTACGCCGTGCTGGACCCGCGAGTT
>CAYMQX010000084.1:0-9591 GCA_964392495.1 uncultured Anaerolineaceae bacterium | reverse complement strand
TACGCATCATTGGCATGATTCTTTTGGCGATCGCAGGCGGATACTGGGGGTATGACATTTCGCAGATCGCGCCGGTCGATCCGGCAGTTGTAGTCCGCAACACCACACTGATGGTACTGGTCGGCGCGCTGGCAGGGCTGATCCTCACCCCTTATTTGACGACTCGTCCGGCCCGGGCCTTGCGTGCCCTGCTGGGCAGGCTGGCGGCTGAGACGCTCTTCGCGGGCCTTACCGGTCTCCTGGTGGGGATGCTGACGGCAGCCCTGCTCGCCTTCCCACTCTCCATGCTCCCGGATCCGCTCGGAAGCATCCTGCCGTTCGTGGGCGTCCTGATCTTCGGCTACCTGGGCGTTTCGCTGTTCGTCATGCGCCAGGGTGACATCATGGGGCTGCTGGGGAGCTTGAGCGGTCGCAGCGAGGGAGGCTCCGGTTCCTCCTGGACGAACCTCAACCGCAACATCTTACTGGACACCAGCGTCATCATCGACGGACGGGTGTCGGACATCGCCAAGACCGGTTTTCTGCCGGGCACTCTTCTGATCCCGCGCTTTGTTCTGAACGAACTGCAATATATTGCCGACTCGCCGGACGGCCTGCGCCGCCAGCGCGGCCGCCGCGGGATGGAAGTGCTGGCCGAGCTTCAGAAGCTGCCCAATGTCCTGGTGCGCATCAGCGATATTGATGTGGAAGGTGTGCGTGAGGTGGACGACAAGCTGATCGTGCTGGGCAAACAGCTTAAAAGCCCGGTGCTCACCAACGATTACAACCTCAACCGCATCGCCGAACTGCAGGGCGTGACGGTGCTCAACATCAATGAACTGGCCAACGCCGTCAAATCGGTGGTCCTGCCCGGCGAACTGCTGCGCATTAATGTGATCCAGGAAGGCAAAGAGAGCGGCCAGGGCGTGGGTTACATGGATGACGGCACCATGGTCGTGGTCGAGAACGGCAAGGAGTACATCGGCGAATATATGGATGTGAACGTGACCAAGGTCCTGCAGACCGCCGCCGGGCGCATGATCTTCGCCCGTGTGGAGGAGAGCGGCAACGGAAAGAAGAAGAGATAGGCCCAAATGCTGCGCATCTACAACACGCTCACCCGCAAGACCGAGGACTTCGAGACCCTGGAGCCCAACCTGGTCAGGATGTATGTCTGCGGCGTCACGGTCTATAACGATGCCCATGTGGGACATGCCATGTCAGCCCTGGTCTTCGATATCATCCGGCGCTATCTCGAGTTCCGCGGCTATACCGTGCGGCACGTGATGAACTTCACCGATGTGGACGATAAGATCATCAACCGCGCCAAGCAGTTGGGAGAGGATCCCTTCAAGCTTGCCCAGCGCTACATCGATGATTACGCCCAGAACCTGGCCGACCTGAACGTGCTGCCGGCCACCTCCAACCCACGCGCCACGCAGACCATGAAAGAGATCATCAGCATGATCAGCGGCCTGGGCGAGGAGGGCTACGCCTACGCCCCCGGCAACGGGGACGTCTATTTCCGTGTGACGAAGGATAAGGACTACGGCAAGCTCTCCGGGCGCAGGTTGGAAGACATGCAGGCCGGGGCGCGTATCGAGGTGGAGGAGGCCAAGGAGCACCCGATGGACTTCGCCCTCTGGAAAGCCGCCAAGCCCGGCGAACCTGCCTGGGATTCACCCTGGGGAAAGGGCCGGCCCGGCTGGCACATCGAGTGCTCGGCCATGAACCTGGCCGAACTGGGCGAGCAGATCGACATCCACGGCGGCGGCAATGACCTGATCTTCCCCCACCATGAGAACGAGATCGCCCAGACCGAGTCCCTGACCGGCAAGCCATTTGCCCGCTACTGGGTGCACAACGGGATGCTCCAACTTGGTGGCGAAAAAATGTCCAAATCACTGGGCAACATCATCAGCATCAAGGAATTCCTCGCCAAATATGAGGCGGATGTGATGCGGATGCTGGTGCTCAATGGCAGCTACCGGTCGCCGCTGATCTTCAACGATGAGACCCTGGGCGCGGCAGAGCGCAATGTAGAGCGGCTTAAATCCGGCCTGCGGCCGGCCGCTGCAAGCGCCAACGGACTCCCGGCTGAGGCTGCTTCAACTCTGGAAAAGACTCCCGCAGCCGTGCGCGACAATTTCATCGCTTCCATGGATAACGATTTCAACACGGCGGGCGCGGTGGCGGCATTGTTCGAGTTGGTCAAGGCCATCAATACGGCGCGCGACAACTCCGCCACGCCAGCCCAGCTTGCTCCCGCACAGGCCTCGCTGCGCGAGCTGACCGGTGTGCTGGGCCTGCAGCTCAAGGAAAAACAAGGCTCCGGCGACGCTGACCGCTTCATTGATCTGCTGGTGCAGGTGCGCAGCGAGGTCCGCAAGCAGAAGCTCTGGGCGCTCTCCGACCTGATCCGCGACCGGTTAAAGGAACTGGGCGTCACCCTGGAGGACAGCAAGGAGGGTTCCACCTGGAGGTGGTGAGCCGCCCATTTATAACGGAATGAATGCGGATGTGCATCTTTTGGGGTTGCGAAGCGTATATGGGAGGAAGGAGTAAATCTGCAACCATGAGCACCCAGACCAAACACAGCGTCCCCTGGTATCTCTGGCCCTTTGCGGCCATCTGGCGGCTGCTGGCTACCATCGTTGAATTGACCGGCCGCTTCGTTGCCATGCTGATCGGGATCGTCCTCATCCTCGTGGGGGTCATCGTCAGCCTGACGGTCATCGGCGCGATCGTAGGCATCCCGCTGGCGTTGATCGGCTTCCTGCTCTTCCTGCGCGGGCTGTTTTAAACATACTCTGCCTGCCCGGCCCCTGCCCTGCAAATGGGGCAGGGGCTTTTTTCTCATCCGAAATTAAGACAAAGAAAATCCAATTATTCATCAGCGGCGTATTCCTTTTATGAGCGCCTCGTTCAAGACGCCCGGAAAGGAATGGAAAAAATGCGAAAAAGCCCTCAGCTTTTATCCATGATGCTGACCCTGTCGATCCTGCTGGCTGCTTGTGGAAGCCCGCAGGCCGCCCCTGCCGGCAGCATACCCACCGCCATCCCACCGACATCCGTACCCCCCACCACTGTCCCGCCGACCAGCCTCCCACCCACGGGGACCCCGCTTGCCGTGCCGGTCACCGGGGCCGGAGCCATGGTCGCGATGACCACCTCTGCGACCTTTGGCCCCATCCTGGTGGATGGACAGGGCATGACCCTGTATGTGTTTGAAAAAGACACAGCCAATACCAGCAGCTGCTACGGTCAATGCGAGTCCAACTGGCCGCCACTCCTGACGACGGATGCTCCTGTGGCGGGAGACGGGGTGCAGGCCTCCCTGCTGGGGACCACCGGGCGCACCGATGGAAGCATGCAAGTGACCTATAATGGCCGGCCGCTCTATCGCTACGGCAGGGATAAACAGCCCGGCGATATGGCAGGCCAGGGCGTGGGCAATGTCTGGTTCGTGATCGCCCCGGATGGCAGCGTATTGGAGCAGGCCCCGCAATCTGCCGCGCCGCTTCCCGCGGCAACCCAGCCCTCCCCTTATTCCTATTAATTCACACCGGATTGAAAAGGCCTTCCTCCGCCGGGAGGAGGGCTTTTTTAGAGGTACACTCCTAATATACGACCCGAAGATTCGTTAATCAGCATATAACATTTGATTTATTGGAGGAAAGGATGACCACTCAACAGAAACCTGCGAAGGGGGAGCTGCAAAAGAGGCTCTCCCCGCTGCAATACCATGTGACACAGGAGAATGGCACCGAGCCTGCCTTTCACAATGAATACTGGAACAACAAGCAGGCCGGCATCTATGTGGATGTCGTCTCCGGTGAGCCGCTCTTCAGCTCGCTCGAAAAATACGATTCCCATTGCGGCTGGCCAAGCTTTTTTCAGCCTCTGGAGCCGGGAAACCTTGTCACTCAAACAGACCGGTCCTTTGGGATGCTGCGCACTGAGGTACGCTCGAAGACCGGGGATTCCCACCTTGGGCATCTGTTCGACGATGGTCCGCAGCCGACCGGACTGCGCTACTGCATGAATTCCGCCTCTCTGCGCTTCATCCCCCTGGAGCAGCTCGAAGAGGAAGGCTACGGCAAATACAAAGCGCTCTTCACCGGAGGTTCCGGAGACAGCGGCCAGAGGCGCAAGGACGAAGAATAAAACAGATCAGGATGAGGTTGTCCCTCATCCTGATCCAGATCGTTATTCCAGGAAGTGCTACTGCACTTCACCCGAAAGTTTCAGGCCTTCGAAGCGCGCCGTGGCCGGGCCGAGATAGGTTCCGTAGAACCCGGTCTCTGCGCTCCAGCGCACGTTCGCCAGGGAATCCATGAAATTCCCGATCAATTGCCCGCCCTTGAAAGGCTTGCGGCGTCCATTCTCCACCAGGTAGCCCAGCCTTACCTCGGTGGCAAAGTCGCCGGTCACGGCATCGGGGTTGAACCACGAGAACTGCATGATCTCGATATACGGCTCCGCCAGCAGGTCCGCCTCCGGTGTGCGGCCGGGGGCCACTTCCACGCCGCCGAATTCACCTGTAGCCGGGATCCCCAGGTAATCGGCATACTTCTGATGGGCAGCGAAGTTCACCAGCAGGTTATCGCGGATCAGTTCGAGGCGCATCGCCGGCAGGCCTTCTCCGTCAAAGCGGCTGGAGGCGGTCCCGAAGGGTATCAGGCGGTTGGCCCAGATCGTTAGCGGATCGCCCTTTATCTCGCCCCGGAAGACAGGTTTACCGATTTCCCAGGGTGTGAATTTACCGTATTTGGAGGCCGCGCTGCCCAGGAATTGCAGGACACCTCCGAACAGGTCGTCACCGAACACAAATCCTGCCAGCGTCTGCCCGCGCAGCACCACCGGCCCCTGCCAGTCTGCCGGGGCTTTGGCGCTTAACAGGTCGCGCGTAAAGCGCAGGCGCTGCTCAACGGACTCCTCGATGTGGAAATCCGCGGGACGACGCCGCGTCATTTCCTCGAAGGCTTCCACCTCCTGCCCGTCTTCACTGGCATGCAGCACAAATTCGAGATTGGAATGAGTGGATTCTTCCTCCACATCCAAGCCGCGGCTGTTGACCAGGCGGGTGTAGACCAGGTCCCCGAAACATTCGGCGGCTGTCATGCGCACACCCGGGCTGCGCGCACCCGCTGCGGTGATCTTCTCCATCAGGGCATGCATGACTCCCGCCGGGTCGGCCTTCAACTCGGGGTCGGCCAGTTCCACCTCCGGCAGAGGCGACGGACCGGGTAGTGAATAGACCGGGTTGGAGACCAGCCCCGCCACCAGCGCGGCCTGATCGAGCCCGCCCTCGATATCCCCGCCCGGCAGGATGGTGATATCGCCGCTGCCCATGGTCTCGGTCCCATCGGCGGCCTTCCCCCGGCAGTAGACGTTGACTTTGTACTTCTCGCTGTCCACCGACCGGACGGCTTCCACGCCCTGCGGCACGGCGTACAACTGCGCACCGCGCGAGCGGGTCTCTTTTACTGCCCAGCCGGCCAGGTTGGTCCGGTTCTTAAGAGCCTTGACGATCTTGTTCAGCATCATCCCAGCCTCCCCTTCATCAGCAGGTGCGGTCCGCCCGAGGCAACGGGGACGAATTCCTTGTGGCCCTTGCCGCAGTGCCCGCCGTCCATTTCCATCCTGTCGCTCACCGCGCTGATGCTGCCCAGCACCTCGGGAACATAGCCCGAGATGCCGATGGGTGAATAGACCTTGTCGGTGATGCGGCCGTTGCGGATCTCGTGGCCGTAATGGCAGGTCACCTGGATGCCCCACCCCAGGGGGTCTTCCATGCCCGAACTCCACTTGTCGAGGTAGATGCCGTTCTCCACCTGGGCGATCATGTTCTCCAGCGGGGTATTGCCCGCGGCGAAATAAGTATTGCTCATGCGTGCATAGGCCTTGCGGCTGTAGTCCTGCCGGCGGCCGTTGGCCGAGCGCGGGATCCCCAGTGCGGTGGCGGAGTACATGTCCGTGATGCCGCGGCGGAAGAACCCGTTCTCCACGATGACGGTCGGCGCGGCCATCTGGCCTTCATCGTCGAAGAAATAGGAGCCGAAACTGGCCGGTTGGCTGGGATCGTCGCCGATGTTGACCAGGTCCGAGCCGACGCGCCGGTCGATGAAGCGGGCCGCCTGGGCGCGCTCCTTCAGGAACATATCGGTCTCGACGCCGTGGCCGAAGGACTCGTGGCAGATGGTGCCGCTGACGCCGGGAGCCGAAATGAACTGGTACTCGCCCGGCTCGATGCGCCCGGCGGTCAGCAGGGCAGCCGTGCTTTTGATGAGGCGGTCGATATCCTCATCGCTATACTCCAACAGTTCCCAGCCGCCTGTGCCGCTGCGCGTCTGGTAATCGTAGCGCACCTGTCCATCCTCGGTCGCCATGAAGAGGATCAGGAACATGTGCACGCGCTGGACGCGCTGGGCCAGGTCCGCGCTGCGGCTGGCGAAGACCGAATGCTCGGTCTCCTCGGTATAGCGCACCTGGACATTGACCAGGCGCGGGTCGCGCCCCTGCAGCTTGCGGTGCAACTGGCGGACGCGGTCGAGCTTCTCCTGCACTGTCAGTTCGAGCGGGTCGATCTGCATGGAGGTGACGAAATCCCCGTATCGTTCCGCCTCCTGCGGAGCCTTGTAGGGCTTGTAACCTTCTTCCTTGAGCAGTTCGGAAGCGGCTTTCTCCACGCGGGCCGCTTCATATCCGGAAACCGCGCGCTCGCGTACGGTCTCACCGTCAAAAGCTGAAAGGACCGTTCCCTCACTGGGAGTGCGCTCGGAGACCTGTTCTTCGCGGTTGTCAACGCGGATGCTTACCCCGCCGCGCGAGGCCAGCAGCCCCGATAGCTGAGGGGCTCGATCACCCGCGGTCTCGAGGATCTGCTTCAGCCTGGGCCTGAGATCCTGCATTGCCTGCGGCATCTTCATCTCTGCCATGCAAACCTCCTGGGAGTTATCTACCTTCCCAGTATACCTGAGCCGGGTTGAAGGGGAACCCCTCCCGGGGAGTAAAAATAACCGCGGTATGCGGCCGGGAAATTAATTCCATGGTGAGGGATGCCGTGCGTTCAGTCCGCGGCCAGGCGACGATACCAGGCGCTGCGCAGCCTTCCCCACTGCATGGCGATCCCACGCCGTACAGCCGGGATGCGGAAGGCCATCAGCAGGATGAGCACAAGGGCATAGAGGAGTGGTTTGAGGATATCGCCCTGCAGTGTCAGAAAGGTGCCCTTCTTGCCCAGACCATAGTGCAGCACGGCCAGCGGAGCCAGGTAATAGATCAGGCTGTGCAGCCTCTTCCAGTTCCTTCCCAGGCGGCGCTTCCATACGTCGAAGGATGTGACCGCCAGAGGGATGAGCATGAGAAAGGCGGCCGCGCCCAACAGGATATAGGGCTTCTGGAAGATGGTCTGGATGAGCAGGCTCCAGGCCAGGCCATAATCCAGGTCCATGAAGATGATCACGTGCAGGCTGGCGTACATGAAGGCATACAGTCCCAGCGTACGCCGGCGTTTGATGGGTTCCTTCCAGCCGAACAGGCTGCTCATGGGCGTGCAGGCCAGCGTGAACATCAGCAGGGTGATGGCCGCGCGCCCGGTGCGCTGCTCCAGCGCCTGGATGGGGTTGGCCGTCAGGTCATGGGTCAGGGCATCAAAGACCAGGTGCGCCAGTGGGTACCAGGCTCCCAGGTGGACAATGATCTGCAGGGGGGTATGGCGCTCGAAAGCTTTCATAAAAAGCGCAGAGACTCTACCATAAAGAGGCAGCGGGCGGGATAAGAACATGGGCATATCTCTTAATAATTCCGGATCAGATCCATGCCCTTATAAAGGCCTGCCACCTGTTCGGCATAACCGTTGAACATCAATGTGGGGCGGCGGTTCAGTTCGCCAATGCGCCGCTCGGAGGCCTGCGACCAGCGCGGGTGCGGCCGCTCGGGGTTCACGTTCGAGTAGAAGCCGTACTCGTTGGCGGCCAGCTTGTTCCAGAAGGTCCCCGGCTGTTCCTCGAGCAACTCGATCTTGACAATGGACTTGATGGACTTGAAGCCATACTTCCACGGTACCACCAGGCGGATGGGCGCACCGTCCGCGGCGGGCAGGGCCTCGCCGTACAGCCCGGTGGCCAGGATGGTCAGGTCGTGCATGGCCTCATCCAGACGGAGTCCCTCGGTGTAGGGCCAGGGGTAGAAGAAGGATTTCTGTCCGGGCATTTCTTCAGGCCGTGTCACCGTCTCGAAACGCACGTATTTGGCTTGCGATAGCGGCTCCACTTCTTTGAGCAGGCTGGAGAGGGTGAAACCGGTCCAGGGGATGACCATGCTCCAGGCCTCCACGCAGCGCAGGCGGTAGATGCGCTCCTCCTGGGGGAACTTCTTCAGCAAGTCCTCCAGGCCAAACGATTGAGGGTGGCGCACCAGCCCGCTGACCTCCACCGTCCACGGGCTGGGGTGGAATTTCCCGGCCAACACCGACACACCCTGCTTATCCTCGGTAAACTCGTAGAAGTTGTTGTAATGGGTGATGTCCTCGAAGGAATTGACCGGGTCGCCCAGTTCGTCGGTCCGGCCGTTGGGCTGCGGCACGGGCCCCGTGGCGGGGGCCGTCTGTGGTTTCGGCGTGCAGGCCGCCAGGAGGGCTGCGCCTGTGGCGAGGCCCGCAGCCTTGAGAAAGTCGCGCCGTGAAAGGTAGAGCGAACGCGGCGTGATCTCGGAGGGCAGGATGGGCCCGGATTTAAATCCTTGTGTCATAGTCACCTCACTTCAATTCCCGGATAGCAGTCCGTGGGGCAGGCTGCGCTGCCGGGATGGAACGATTATAAAAAAACTTCCTTACGGAAGCCTTACGGGAAGCTGAGATGGGTGTTAGGTTTTTGGGGGCTGCAAGGCTGCTTTAGGCCGGGATCGAAAAAACGAACAGTGAGCCATCCCCGGGAGTGCTGGTGGCCCGGATCTGTCCTCCGTGCGCCTCGATGAGGCTGCGCGCAATGGCAAGCCCCAGCCCGGCGCCTCCGGTCTCGCGGCTGCGCGAGGGTTCGCCGCGGAAGAAGCGGTCGAAGATGTACGGCAGGTCTTCAGCCCGGATGCCCTCCCCCGTGTCCTTGATGCTCACCTGCACCGCTGCCCCGGTCCGCCCGGCCGTCACCGAGATGCGCCCGCCTGCCGGCGTATGCCGCAGAGCGTTGACGATCAGGTTGTTCAGCGCCTGCCCGATGCGGCGCGTATCCATACGCACCGGGTCGACCTCCGGACCGGCATTGCCCTCCAGCAGGACGCCGCGCGCCCGCGCCAGCTCTGAAAAAGACTCCAACGTATCCGAGATGAGGTCTGCAAGCGAGGCCGGTGCGATCTCCAATTGCAGGCCGCCGGCATCCATCTGGGCCATCAGGAAAAGATCGTCGATCAGCGCCGAGAGCGACTGGACATCCCTCTGGGCCGTGGAGAGATAGCGGTCCACCGTGGCGGGATCGGTCACCACACCATCTTGCAGTGCCTCCAGTATGGCCCGCACCGAGGCCAGCGGCGTCTGCAGGTCGTGCCCCACCCAGGCGATGAGGTCCAGCCGCTGCTGTTCGGCTTTTTGGAGACGGGAAGCCATCGTGTTGAAGG
>CAYMQX010000083.1:0-9690 GCA_964392495.1 uncultured Anaerolineaceae bacterium | reverse complement strand
CATGCACCCCCGCCGGGGGGTCGTACTATGGCTGGCCAGCGCGGACGGGAAACGGCACCGCTTCCAGCAGGACTTCGTGACCGTCTTCCATGCGGGCGGCCCGGCAGGGCGCCTGCGCGAGCTGTGCCGGAAGCTGCGGGGCAAGCCGGTAAAACTGGAACGTACAGAACGAATGGACCTGTATGAAGGACCCCGGGAGGTGCTGGCGATAAAGGTGGCCAGTCCCTGCCTGCACATGGAGGTCTTCAAGCAGGTGCAAGCGGACTTCCCGGACCTCGAATATTACGACGTGGACCTGCCCCTGACGCTGCGTTATGCGGCGGCCTTCGGCGTCTTCCCGCTGGCTTACTGCCGGGCAGCCGTAGAACCCGACGGGCGGGTCGCGGAGATCGGTACACTGGATGACCCCTGGGAGCTGGACCCATCCCTGCCGGAACTGCGCAAACTATACCTGCTGCCGGACCGGAACCCGGCGCACTCACCGCCGGAGGCACTGCGGATCGAATATGCACAGTTCAAATATCAGGTGCCCCTGGACCCTCCCAGGCCGCTCCTTAACCTGCTGAACGCCATCCTGCGCAGTTACGACCCAGACGTGCTGCTCACCGAATACGGGGACACCTGGCTGCTCGCCCATCTTGCAGCGCTCTCCGAACAGACGTGTGTGGCATTCAACCCCAACCGCGACCAGACGTGCGCGCCCTTGTACCGCAGAGAGGTCAGTTTTTTCAACTACGGCCGGGCGCATCACCGCGGCAGGCAGGTGCATTTGTTCGGCCGCTGGCACGTGGACAGAAAAAACTGCATGACCTATGGCGAATATGGCCTGCTGGGGGCCATCGAGCAGGCGCGCGTGACCGGGCTGCCGGTCCAGGAAGTGGCGCGGCGCTCACCGGGAGCAGGCATCTCCGCGATGCAGACTCTGACCGCGCTGCGGCGCGGGGTGCTGAGCCCATATCAAAGTCAGCGGGGAGAAGCGGCCAAAAACTATGTGCAGCTCTTCAAATCCGATCGGGGCGGAATGATATACCAGCCGCTGCAAGGAATTTTTCCCAATGTAGCCGTGCTCGACTTTATCTCAATGTACCCCTCGGTCATGGTCGAATATAACATCTCACCGGAAACCGTGGCAGTGAACGAACCGGGAGCATGGACGATCCCGGGGATGGGCATCCACGTCAGCTCGCGGCCGGGATTGGTGCCTGAAACACTACGGCCCATGCGCGACAAACGGGTGAAGCTCAAGCGGCTGCTAAAGAGAATGGAGGCGGACGATCCGCGCTGGACCCGCTACCAGGCCATGTCCAAGGCGCTCAAATGGCTATCGGTGGTCGCTTATGGCAGGCTGGGATATGCCAACTCCACCTTCGGGCGCATCAACGCGCATGAAGCGGTGACCTATATCGGCCGGATGATCCTGCTTAAGGCCAAGGATATCGCCGAGCAGCACGGGTTCACCGTGCTGCACCTGTATGTGGACAGCCTGTTCCTGTGCCGGACGGAGGCCCGCGAGCCCGCAGACTTCGAGGCGGTCATCAGGGCGATCGAAGAGGCCACCCACCTGCCATTGGAGTTCGAAGGCCTTTATCCATGGATGGCCTTCCCAGGCCGGCGCGGGCAACCCGGGCTTGCAGTGGCCAACCGTTTCTTCGGGTTTCAAGCCAATGGGGAACACAAACTGCGCGGCATCGCCCTGCGCCGGGAGGATACACCGCGCTTTGCAGCCAGGATACAAATGCGCCTGTTGGAACTGCTGGCGCAGGAATCCGATCCCAGCAGACTGCGGCAGCTCCTCCCCCGGGCAGTCCAACTCGTACGGGAGGGTTTTCATTCTCTCGAGAGAGGCCTCATCCCCGCTGAGGAACTGCTGATCACACAAACCCTCAGCCGGGAACCGGAAGACTACCGGGTAAATACACCATTGCGCCGCGCAGCACATCAAATGCAAGAGGCAGGCAAGCTCCTGCGGATGGGTCAGCGCGTGCGCTACCTGCATACACGCGCCGGCGTGCATGCCTGGGACCTCCCCACCCGGCCCGATCCGCAGGCAGTGGACATGGCCCATTATCAAGAACTGCTCTTTCGCGCCGCGTATGAGGTGCTGCAACCCCTGGGTATTACAGAAGGCCGGCTGCGCGAACAGGTGTTTGGCAGGGCCGGCACCCTTGAGCTTGACAGCCTGAGCGTAAATGCGGATCGCACGTGCCAACCTCTGTTCACGCCGATCAAGCCTCAACAGCACAGAGGGTATGAGCAATAAAAACATCAGCCAGTCGGGTCGCTTGACTACGCGCATGGTAGGACTCGTGCATTCCAACCCGGGACGTTCGTTCCGGCAACGGACTTGCGGCATTCCCGATTTTCCCGTATGCTTCATAAGATGAATCTGGTACACGCCCTGCGTCTGGTCTCTTCCTCAAATCCGCAGCCTGAGCGGGTGATTGCGTTCGCGGGTGCGGGTGGAAAAACAACGGCGATATTCCAGGCGGCCAGGCAGTTGTTGAAAGAGCGCTCGCGTGCCGTAATCGTCACAGCGAGCTCGCATCTGGGGATTTGGCAGATCCCACTGGCGGACCGGCACGTGACCGTGACCCGGGCAAGCGACCTGGCCTCCATACCGGAGGCAGGCATCACGCTCTTTACCGGAGAGGTCGAAGGCGACCGCACACTCCCCCTCCCGGAGGACCTGCTGCGCCGATTGTATGAGATGAGCACCGATCGCGGGCTGCCCCTGCTCGTCGAGGCGGACGGCTCGCGACAGAGGCCGCTCAAGGCGCCCGGCGGACACGAGCCTCCGATCCCGGAGTTCGCGGAGGTGGTCATTACAACCGCCGGGCTAAGCGGCCTGGGAAAGCCCCTTTCGACGGAAACTGTACATCGCGCGGAAATCTTCGGACGGCTGGCAGGCCTGGATGCGGGAGAAGCCGTCACAGCGCAGGCGCTCGCCCGGGTGCTTGCGCACCCGGAGGGCGGGCTGAAAAATATACCCGCGAGGAGCCGGCGGGTGGCGCTCCTGACCCAGGCTGAAACGCCCGAACTGCTGGCAGCGGGGGGAAGTGTGGCAAAGGCCATTTCCCGGGATTATGATTCGATACTGACCGGTTCCCTGAAGGAAGGGATCTTCCAGACACTTGAACGGACCGCAGGCATCTTGCTCGCGGCGGGCGGCTCCAAACGGCTCGGGCGACCCAAACAACTGCTGGACTGGCGCGGCGAACCCTTTGTGCGGGCCGTGGCACGTACCGCCCTCTCCGCAGGCCTGGACCCGGTCATTGTAGTCACGGGGGCACATGGAGACAAAACAGAGGCGGCGGTTCAGGGGTTGGAGGTCCAAATAGCGCAGAACCCGGGATGGGAGGAAGGGCAGGCAAGCTCGATCAGGAGGGGCCTGGAAGCCCTCCAGAAGGCCGCAGGGGCGGGTTCTGCCATTTTCCTGCTTGTGGATCAGCCGCAGGTCACAGCGTCCATCCTGGGGGCTCTGGTGGAGGCACATGCCGCCGGGCTGCCGCCCATCCTGGCGCCGCTTGTGATCGACCAACGGGCCAACCCGGTCCTGTTCGACCGCCTAACTTTCCCGGACCTTATGGAACTGCGCGGCGATACCGGCGGCAGGGGTATCTTTCACAAGCACAGGTTGGAATACCTGCCATGGCATGACGACCGCCTGCTGCTGGACGTGGATACCCCCGCACAATATGCCCGATTAATCGAGGACGAGACGCTATGATCACCACTATTATCCTGGCCGCCGGACGGTCCAGACGAATGGGGCAGCCGAAAATGCTGCTGCGGTGGAGGGAGAGCACTGTGCTGCAGACGGTCATCGCGGCCTTCCAGGAGGCAGGAATAGAGGACATCCTGGTGGTGACCGGTGCAGGAGCAGAGCAGGTGGAAGACCTGGTCGCAGGCAGCGCGCAGACGGTTTACAACCCTGAGTACATCGAGGGTGAGATGCTGAGTTCGATCCAGGCAGGACTATCCGCGAGACAAGGCCGCGCTGAGGCGGCATTGATCGCCCTGGGCGACCAGCCGCAGATCAAACTGGAAACGATACAGCGCATCCTGGAGGCGTACCACACAAGCGGAGCCGGGATCATTATGCCAAGCTTTGAAAACCGGCGGGGGCACCCCTGGCTGGTGGGGGCCAGGTATTGGGAGGAGATCAGGGCGCTGCGCGCCCCGTCTTCGATGAGGGATTTTTTCAGAGTTCATGGTGATGAGATCCGCTATGCTGCGGCGCCGGATGCCAGCGTGCTGGCCGATCTGGATACACCGGAGGATTACAGTGCGTGGCACAGATGACATAGGGGAGCGAAGAGAGAGAAACCACGAAAAACACGAAACACACGAAAAAAATGGGCGGGCAATGGAACGCGGTTTCGCGCGGATGGGAGAGGGGAGGCGCACCTGAGGCGGAAGGAGCCCTACCCCGGGCCTCCCCCAAATCCGACAATGGGGAGGTCCGATGATTACGGCGATTTCAGTGTCGTATTTGGGGGGAGGGGGCAAAGAGGCAGCGGAGGCGGTGCTGACATACTCGAACCTTTCCACATCCCCACCAGCATGATAGACTTCCACAATTCCAAAGCGGAGGAGAACCGTTGAAGAATCTCATCCTGGTCAATCCCATATCCGGGCGAGGGTTTGCCGAAAAGGCAATCCCCAAAATCGAGGCGCTCTTGCAGAGCCACAAGCTGGATTATGAGCTGGTGAAGACCGAGAAGCCCTGGGATGCCGCGGAAATTGCCGAGTCGGCTTCCCGCCGAGGCGTGGATGTCATCGCGGTCGCAAGCGGAGACGGTACCATCAACGAAGCCATTAACGGGTTGATGCAGGCTCGAAAAGCGGGCTTCAATCACACAGCCATGTCCATACTCCCGGTTGGGACAGGAAACGACGCAGCCTACGGGCTGGGCTTTCCACCGGACCTGGAGGCAGCCGTGGCGGCACTTGCGCGCGGAAGGCGGCACCGCGTGGATGTGGGGCTGGTCCGCGGAGGAGATTTCCCCGAAGGCCGGTATTTCATTAATGGGGTCGGGGTGGGATTCGACGCGGCGGTGGGATTCGTGGCGGTCAAGATACGATGGGTCCGCGGGCTACCGGCTTACCTGATCGCAGCGCTGGAAACGATCTTTTTGTATTTCAAGCCGCCAGTGGTCGAATTGAAGCTGGACCATGCAGAATTGACCCAGCCAGCGTTGATGGTCTCGATCATGAACGGGAGGCGGCTGGGCGGCGGGTTTTATACTGCGCCCGCAGGAGATCCCACGGACGGCCAGCTCGATGTCTGCATCGCCTCGGTCTCCGGGAGAATGCGCATCCTGACCCTGCTGCCCTATTTCATGAAAGGGACGCAGGCCACACAACCGGAGATCCGCATGGAACGCACAGGCAAAATCACTGTCCAGGCCATTCAGGGGATACTGCCGGCACACTGTGACGGTGAAACGCTCTGCCATGAGGGAAGGGAACTCACGGTCGAGCTCATCCCCCAGGCGCTGGAGTTCATTCTCCACCGGGAATAAACATGAACATACTGGGGAAATTCACTGCCGGCGCAGCCCGCTTTGGATTGGAGGTCATGTGCCGAATCGACAAATCGCAGCTAAAGAAAGTCCCGAGGCGGGGTCCGCTGATCGCCTATTCGAACCACACCGGCTCGGTTGAAGTACCGATCCTGTTCACCGAACTGCTGCCGAGGCCGGTCACCGGGCTGGCAAAGATCGAATCCTGGGACAACTGGTTCCTGCACCGGATCTTCAACCTGTGGGAAGTGATCCCCATCCGGCGCGGTGAACTGGACATGACCGCCATGCGCCGGTCGTTCAAGGCACTCGAAGAGGGTTATATCCTGGGCATTTCACCGGAGGGAACCCGCAGCAAGACCGGGGCCTTGATCCAGGCGCACCCGGGAATTGCCATGCTTGCGCTGCACAGCCGCGCCCCACTGCTCCCCATCGCCAACTGGGGAGGGGAAAAATTCATGAGCAATCTGAAACGGCTGAAGCGCACGGATTTTAAGATCGCAGTCGGCAGTCCCTTTACACTGGATACGCACGGAGAGCGGGTCAGCGCGGAGGTACGCCAGAAGATCGCGGATGAGATGATGTATGAGGTTGCCAGGCTGCTGCCCGAGCAGTACCGGGGAGCATACTCCGACCTGGAGCACGCAACAAGGGATTACCTGAAATACCCATCCTGAACAAGTAATGATCCACCGGGGATTTCGGGATCTCCTGGAAGCCGGAGAAAATAAAAAGCGGTCCATCCGGGCCGCTTTTCATGTCATCAGATCAATCCCTATTCCGAAAACTTATAAATATAGGCGTTTGTGTCCCTGCGCTGAAATCCCATTCTCTGATAGAGGCGGTTGGCAGCCGCGCGCTTCGGGTTGGAAGTCAGGGTCACTGCGGGAGCGCCGCGGGAACGGGCTTCCTCGAGGGCGCGGCGGACAAGGGCCTCCCCGACCCCACGGCCGCGGGCAGATTCATCCACGATCACATCCTCGATGATGGCGCGCAGACCGGTCAGAACACGATAAATGGTCACATTGGCCGCGCCAACGATCACAGCCGCCTCCGTTCGGGCCACAAACAACACACTGGATTGAGAAGCGATCAGCTCATCCAAGTCCTGGCTCAAAGGCGGGGGGTTGTTCTGCGTGAGCTGAGGCACGAGGCGCCGAAAGGCATCCAGCAGCTCCGCGTCGGAGCGGGTGAGGCGTTCAATGAGGACCCGCTGCTCATGGGAACTCACGCCTTCACCAGCCCAGCCTTGAGCGCCTCGCCATCAAAGGTATCTTCCACAAGTGCGGCCCCGGCAGGGGGCGGCCCGAACACGAGTTCACGCGTGAGAGTTTCCGAACTCACATAATCATGATGCAGCTGGATGGCGGACTTCAGGCCGTCAGAGGCATCCACAAACAGGTTGATGCGATCCGCGACATCAAGATCAGCCGCCTTGCGCAGGTCCTGGATGCGGCGGACGAACTCACGCGCCAAGCCCTCCTGAACCAGCGCGGGGGTAAGCTCGGTGACAAGGGCGGCCACGTAGGCACCCTCCTCTGCAACCGCGAAGCCCTCACGAGCGGCTGCTTTTACCTCCAGTTCTTCAGGCAGGAGGTCATATTCCTCGCCGTCCGCATGGACCTTCAGAGGCTGCCCGGCCAGCAATGTACGGGCTGCCTCTTCGGGCTCGAGGGCAAGTACAGCCTTCTGAATGGAGGGGAATTTATTACCATACTTCCGGCCCAGCTGCTTGGGAAGCGGCTTAACCGTGTGAGAAACCGCTTCCGTGGAGGAATCCAGTAAACGTACTTCCTTGACGTTCAGCTCATCAGCCACGATCTCCGAGTAGCTCCGCAAAGCCCTGCCCTCGGCCGCGCTGCCAACAGAGAAAGCCGCGGCTGCCAGCGGCTGCCTGACTTTGCGATTTGCCTTCTGCCGGGCCGCGTGGCCAAGCGAAACCAGGCGCATGACAGTCTCCATATCGCGGTTGAGGGATTCGTCAATGAATTCGGACATCACCTCCGGCCAACGGGCCAGATGCACGGATTCGGGTGCGCCTTCGTCCACGGAGCGGACGAGATTCTGGTAAAGCTCCTCGGCCAGGAAGGGCATGGCCGGCGCAAGAAGCTTTGCCACGGTAACCAGGGCGGTGTAGAGGGTCGAATAAGCCGACTGCTTGTCAGAATCCGAATCATTCTTCCAGAAGCGGCGCCGCGAACGGCGTACGTACCAGGTGGAGAGCACTTCCACAAATCGCTCAATGGGGCGCGTCGCATTCGGGACATCATAGGCCTCGTACGCCTCCGTCACGCCACGGACGAGCACATTCAGTTCGGAGAGCAGCCAACGATCCAGATCATTGGCCGCCACCGGCACATTGGGCATGGTGGGTTCATCGAGGTTCGCATACGTCACAAAGAACGAATAGACGTTCCAAAGCGTGAGGGTGAAGTTGCGTATCACCTCGCCCACCAGGGCGGAAGAGAAGCGCCGTTCCTGTCCCGGCGGGGTAGCCGTATAGAGATACCAGCGGAAGGCGTCCGCGCCGTGGGCGTCCAGGACATCCCAGGGCGCTATAATATTACCCTTGGATTTCGACATCTTCTGACCGTCCTCGTCAAGGATCAGGCCGAGGCAGATCACGTTTTTAAAGGCGGGTTTGTCGAAAAGCAGGGTGCTGATGGCGTGAAGGGAATAAAACCAGCCGCGGGTCTGATCCACAGCCTCGCAGATGTAATCGGCAGGGAACTGCTCCTCGAACTTCTTCTCATTCTCGAAGGGGTAATGCCATTGAGCCACAGGCATGGAGCCCGAGTCGAACCACACGTCGATGAGGTCGGGGACACGCTCCATCTTTCCGCCGCATTCAGAGCAAACCCAGGTCAGGTTATCCACGTAGGGGCGATGCAGATCAAGGCCACGACCCGAGTTAAGACCGGGATCGTGCAAGTCGCGGCCGGTTTTGGCCGAAAGCTCGGCCACCGAGCCGACGCATTCATGGTGCTTGCAATCCACGCACTCCCAGACCGGGAGCGGCGTCCCCCAATAGCGCTCGCGCGAGAGCGCCCAATCCACATTATTTGAAAGCCAATTGCCGAAGCGGCCCTCCCGGATATGGTCGGGGACCCAGTGGATCTGGTTATTCAAAGACACCAGCTCATCGCGCCGGGAACTGGTGCGGATATACCAGGTCTCGCGGGCGTAATAGAGCAAAGGCGTATGACAGCGCCAGCAGAACGGATAGGTATGATCGTAGGTCCCGGCGCGATAGAGCAAGCCGCGGGCCCGCAGATCCTGGATGATCAGCGGGTCCGCATCCTTGACGAAGACCCCGCGCCAGGGTTTGACCTCCGGGATGAAGGCGCCATCCGGCTGAACGGTCATCAGAACCGGAAGCTCATTATCGTTGGCCGCCTGCATGTCCTCCTGGCCAAAGGCCGGGGCGATATGCACCAGCCCCGATCCATCCTCGGTGGTGACAAAATCGCCCATCACAACGAAGTGAGCAGGTTTATCGGGCGGCAGGAAAGTGAACAGCGGGTGATATTTCATCCCCTTGAGCTTGCGGCCCTTATAGGAATCCACCACGGTCACCGGTTCATTCCCAATGACCTTCTCCACAAGGGCTTTCGCCAGGATCAACCGTTCACTGGTCCCGTCGTTATCGCGTTCGATGGTGACATAATCCACGTCGGGATGCGCGGCCACAGCCACGTTGCCCGGGAGCGTCCAGGGAGTGGTGGTCCAGACGAGGAGCGAGGTGCCCGGTTTATTGACGAGAGGCATGCGGACAAAGACCGATGGATCGGTGGCCTCCTCGTAACCCTGCGCCACCTCATGATCGGAAAGAGGCGTACCGCAGCGAGGGCAGTAAGGGACCACCTTATGCCCCTTATAAAGCAGGTCCTTCTCCCAGAATTTTTTGAGGATCCACCAGACCGACTCAATATAATCGTTGGTGTAGGTAACGTAGGCATCCTCCAGGTCCACCCAGAAGGCGATGCGATCGGTGAGGCGTTCCCAATCCTGGATATAGGTAAAGACCGATTTCCGGCACAGCTCATTGAACTTCTCGATGCCAAAGGCTTCGATCTCGTGCTTATTCTTAAACCCAAGCTGTTTTTCGACCTCGATCTCGACCGGCAGGCCGTGGGTATCCCAGCCGCCGCGGCGGGAAACCTGG
>CAYMQX010000082.1:0-9711 GCA_964392495.1 uncultured Anaerolineaceae bacterium | reverse complement strand
ACGGCATCACTCCGAGACATCTAATAAAAGGAATGCCGCGGTTTCAGGCCTTCCGGGAAATTTTCCCAAATTTTGCATTCGTCAAACGCGCGAGATCTTGAACGGGAATATGGATGTCAAGCCCTCGCTGTCCACCTGAAATATAGATGCTTTCATATTCCCGGGCCGACACATCGATGACTACCTGAAAGCCTCGATTGATCAGGGCAAGCGGCGAGATCCCCCCAGCCTGCAATCCGGTCATGTGCTCGGCTTCTCTTTCGCTTGGAAGATGAACCTTCTTTTCACCAAGGAAAGCAGCCAGCATTTTAAGATCTACAGTGGCCGACCCTGGCACCAGGGCTAAAATCGCCTTTCCACCCTTTCCGCCCGTTGAAACGTGGTCGCGACCTACCACGATCGTTTTATACACCTCGTCCACCGGAACACCCAAATATTCCGCAGCTTCATCTGCTCCCAGCTTCTCAAGCGGGAGCTCGTGAACCTCGTAAGATACTCCCCGGGAATCCAGAAATCGGGTTACATTATTGACTACCGGCATCCTGAGCTCCTGTGATGGTCTGGATCATTCTAACCCAGTTTTTCCATCCAGCTTCCTGACCATCCCGCCTGAGCAGGCGTAGTACAATATTAGCCCGATGAAGGCCGACACCGCTGCGATCCCGCTCGAAAAACTGCTTTCGCAGCTACCCGAAAGCTACAACCTCGCAGATCGCGAGCTTATTAAACGCGCCTACAGGGTCGCGGAAGAGGCGCACCATGAACAGAAACGAGCCTCAGGAGAGCCATATATCAATCACTGCCTGGCGGTAGCCGGTATTTTGGCAGAGTTGCGTGTGCCCACCGAGGTCATTGCTGCGGGGTTGCTTCACGACACAGTGGAGGATACGTATATTACCCTGAGCGACCTCAAGCAGGATTTCGGGGAAACCATCGAGATGCTGGTGGACGGAGTCACAAAGCTGACCAAATTGCCGCGCGTTTCGCGAGGCGATCAGCACGCCGAGGAAGGAATCCAAGAGCAGGAAGAGCCACCTCAGGAAGAGTCGGCGCGGTTTGGACGGCGGGCCGACATGGTCTCCGAAACACTACGAAAAACCTTTCTGGCCATGGGCGAGGATGTCCGCGTGGTGCTCATCAAATTGGCAGACCGGCTCCATAATATGCGCACACTGGGACATATGCCGGAGGAAAAGCGGAAGCGCATCGCCACGGAAACCCTGGAGATATTTGCACCGCTTGCCAACCGACTGGGCATCTGGCAGATCAAATGGGAGCTCGAAGATTTGGCCTTCCGATACGTCAATCCTGAAAAATACAAAGAGATCGCCGAACAGCTTGCGCAGCGCCGGCCGGACCGAGAAGCACAGATCGAAGCCATCAAAGAAAAGCTCCAGACTCTGCTGGCGCAAAACGGCATCCAGGCGGAGATCAGCGGACGGCCGAAACATATCTATTCAATCTACAAGAAAATGCGGGAAAAAGGAAAGCCCTTTGATCTGGTACGGGATGTTCGTGCGATGCGTCTGATTGTCCCGGATATCCCATCATGCTATGCTGCCCTGGGGGTCATACATACACATTGGCGCCCAATCCCGAACGAGTTTGATGATTACATTGCCGCGCCGAAGGACAATTTCTATCAATCCCTGCATACGGCCGTGATCTATGACGACCGGCGCCCATTGGAGATACGAACCTCCGAAATGCACCAGAGCGCAGAATATGGCATTGCAGCCCACTGGCGATACAAGGAAGGCACAAAGCAATCGGACAAAATTTTTGAGCAGCGTATCAACTGGCTGCGCAATATGATGGAATGGCGCACAGATGTGAGTGACGCCCAGGAATTCGTCGATTCGATGCGGTCGGATGTATTCCAGGATCGGGTCTATGTTTTCACGCCACGCGGCGATATCATCGACCTTCCAGCCGGTTCTACGCCGATCGATTTCGCTTATCATGTTCATACAGATATCGGTCACCGCTGCCGGGGCGCACGCATCAACGGAAAATTGATCCCGTTATATCAGGAACTTAAGACCGGAAACCAGGTCGAGATCCTTACGGCAAAGCGTGGGGGGCCAAGCCGCGATTGGCTCAACCCCAACCTCGGCCTGGTCAAGACCCAGCGGGCCAAATCCAAGATCAGGCTCTGGTTTAAGAAACAAGAGGATGAGCAGAACCTCGCCCAGGGACGCGCAACACTCGAACACGAGATGCAGAGGCTCGGCATCCAGGAACTCAACTTCGAGAAGATGGCCCGCAAATTGGGTCATAAGACGCCGGATGAAATGTTCGTCTCGCTGGGCAATGGAGACCTCTCCGTCAGCAGGGTGATCCGCGAACTCGCCGAGGACAAGGAAAATACCGACATCCTGTCAGCCAATGCCCTGCCGACCGAGAGCACCTCAACCGACGCCGTGGAAGTGGTGGGGCTGAAGGGACTGCTCTCCAGCATGGCCCGCTGCTGCAACCCCATGCCAGGAGATCAAATTGTGGGCTACATCACGCGTGGGCGTGGCGCAACCATCCATCGCCAGGACTGTCCGAACATCCTGCGTTTAAAGGATCGGGAGCGTCTGCTGCAGGTGGATTGGGGTCATGCGGTACGGACATTCCCCGTACCTGTCCAGATCAAGGCGTATGACCGGCAGGGACTCATGGGGGACATTTCCAACCTGCTTGATGGTGAGGGCGTTAATATTGTGGACGTGGGCGTCAAAGTAAACCGGAGCCTCGCAGAACTCAACTTGATCGTCGAGGTGCGCGACCTTGCCCAGCTCAGCCGCATTCTTACCCGGATCGAATCCCTGCCAAATGTAATGGAAGCCCTTCGGTCCAACCCGGGCTGAACTCCGCCCAGGCCGTTCCCCCCCATCAATCCATTCCCGGCCGCATCGGGCTCGGCAAGACCCGGGGATAGGGTATAATCTCGCCGCTTTCCAGATGAGCATATTAAGCGTCGCAGAGGCGCGCCAGCGCATTCTTGACCAACTGCATCCTGTGGCAGCGGATTTCCTGCCGCTGGATGCCAGCCTGGATCACGTGCTTGCACAGGACATCCTTGCAAGTACAGACCTCCCCCCTTTCGATAATTCATCCATGGACGGGTTTGCCATTCGAAGTGCTGACATCAGAGAAGATACGATTACAGAGTTGCGGGTGGTTGGGGATATCGCGGCCGGTTCAGTTCCGAGCCTTGTTCTGGGTCCGGGGGAGGCCGCCAGGATCATGACCGGTGCGCCGCTGCCTGCGTCAGCGGACGCTGTGGTTCCCGTGGAAGACACAGATTTCCAGGAAAGGTCCGCGGGTACTGCCGCTCCGGCATTGATAAAGATCATAAAAAATACCAGGCGTGGATCGAATATCCGGGTAAGAGGCTCGGACATCAAGGCCGGCGAGGCGGCTCTTCCCGCGCACCATACTTTGAGGGCGCAGGACATTGGACTGCTTGCGATGTTGGGCCAGACCCATGTGAATGTATACCGAAAACCAAGAGTGGCGCTGCTTTCGAGCGGCGACGAACTCCTCCCCATTGAAGCTCCACTGGAGGCCGGCAAGATCCACGACTCGAATTCCCCAATGCTATCAGCATTGATCAAAGGGGCCGGAGCCGAGACTATCACCCTCGGGGTTGCGGAGGATCGTTTTGAGGCGGTCAGTGCGCTGCTGAGACAGGCTGCCGAGCTGCAATCCGATCTCATCCTGTCCTCTGCCGGCGTGAGCGTGGGAGCATTCGACTTTGTCAAGGAAGTGGTGGACTCCGACGGCCACCTGGACTTCTGGCGGGTGAACATGCGGCCGGGCAAACCCCTGGCATTCGGGCAATTTCGCTCCATCCCCTTTATTGGCCTGCCCGGTAATCCAGTATCGGCCTTCGTAGGCTTCGAGGTGTTCGTCCGTCCCGCTCTCCTGCGCCTGCGCGGTTCGCTGCTCACCAACCGGAGCACCCTGCGGGTCCGACTGGGAGAAGATATCAAATCGGATGGGCGGGAGAGCTATTTGCGGGCGGATGTCCAATTCCTGCCCGAAGGTCCCGTTGCATTCCTCTCGGGGCACCAGGGATCGGCAAACCTTCCTGCTCTGGTTCAGGCAAATGCTTTACTTATTATCCCCGCTGGTGTAAAATCTGCGCCTGCCGGGCGGGAAGCCGAAGCCTGGCTGCTGTGAGGAACATGGAAAAATTGATTAATCGCGGTCTGATTGCGCTTTCGATAATCGGTCTGTTGGTCGCGGTCTATATGACGATCTACAAGCTGACCGACAACAACGCAATGTGCCTGGGAAGCGGGGATTGCAGTGTTGTGAATGCCAGCCGATACGCGGAAGTGAATGGAGTTCCTGTCGCGGTCATTGGAATCCTGGGGTATGCAGCGATCCTTGGTGTGCTGTACCTCGAAAATCGCGCATGGGGCTTTCTGAATGAGAACGGGGCTCTGCTTACCTTTGGCCTTGCTCTGACCGGATTTATTTTCACCCTCTGGTTAATCTATGTGGAAACCGTGCTGATCAAGGCGCTGTGCCCCTTCTGCATAACCTCACAGATCGCCATGACGCTGATTTTTATCTTGGCAACGATCCGGCTGGTTCGCCAGTCTCAAACCTAGGAGGAATTATGCCACGCATTAAATGTCACTACATGGATTGTGTCTTCCTGGACGAAGGGTATTGTAGTGCAGCCGCGGTCGAGATCGACCCGGATGTAGGCTGCAACACCTACAAACCCTCGGAGGAAGCGGCTGCCGGTGAGGATTGGGATGAAGAAGAAGAACAGGATGAATGGGAAGAAGAAGATCTGGACGAGGATGATGAGGAATGGAGCGATGAGGACGAAGACGAGTTTTAACCTTAAATAGCAGAATTCATGACTACAAAGGCTCACCTTATGGAGGTGAGCCTTATTTATTTGCAGAGATGATAGAGGAGAATCCCGGTCGCCACGGCAAGGTTTAGGGAACTGACCCGGCCGTGCATCGGCAGGGATAACCGGGCATCACATGCCTGCAGGAAATCCTCCGAAAGCCCCTTCTGTTCATTGCCCATGACAAGCGCCCAAAGCCCGGGGGCCGTGTAATTGCGATAATCCTTGTGAGCATGCGCAGATGTGCCAATGAGCTCTCTTCCCTGATCAGATGCCCAGTTGAGAAAAGCCTGGAAGGTACATTGAACGACCGGCTTCCAGAAGCAGCTTCCCATGCTTGCCCTGATCACAGCCGGATGAAAAAAATCGAGAGTTGAATCCACAAGCAGCAGTCCGCCAGCCCCCACTGCATCAATCGTGCGCAAAATCGTCCCGACATTTCCCGGATCTTGAGGAGATACCAGCGCAACGACCGGTAAAGATGCCGAGAGGACCTCAAACCCGGTATGCTTTTGGCGGACGATCGCCAACAAACCCTGAGGGTTATCCTTCTCGGCCAGAGATTCCATGATCGCTGCGGAGACCGGCTGCAGTCTGATCGGCCCGTCCATGGATTGATGGATGAGTTCCAACCCAAAGCCGCTGCCCAGCATCTCGGCTGTATAAAGCAGCCAATCCACCTCCCAACCGGCCTCCAGCGCTTCACCAATATGATGGAGTCCCTCCACCAGGAAAGCGCCTGTTTCCACCCGGTGCTTTCTCTGGCGGAGGGCACGCGCCTGCTTAACCAAAGGGTTGGAAAGACTGGTGATCTGGGGGAGCGGTTTCATGCAGGCAGGACCCTTTGTTTTCCAGCAGGTATTCGGTGGAAAATATCCTCAGGGTGCGACAACCGTCAGTTTGGCAGACATCCCAGCCTGATAATGCCCCGGAATCGCACACAACACTTCGTATTCTCCGGGCTGCGTGGGACCGGTAAAAGTCTGCGTAAGGTTTTGCCCTGCCGGAATCTCGGTTTTCCAGAAGACATTTGCCTCGTCTTCGGGTCCAAAGCTGTCTCCGACGCTCGTCCCCGATTTCATAATTACAAAATCATGGGTCACGGCCCCGTCATTGCGTCCCGTGAAGGTGATCTCCTTCCCGGCAGGAATTGTGAACGTGTCTGGCGTGAAGTGAAAATCGGTCATGGTCACATTGATCTTGTCCGAACCAGATTTTGCCCCCCCTCCGCAACCTGCAAGCAACAAGAAAATAACCGCCAGGACCGTCAGAAGCATGGATTTTTTCATAACCAGTAATCTCCTTTAACGAATTTTGGGCTGAGTACCAGCCCCGACTTAACAGGTGTATTATAGTCCCATCCCAGGACCGTAAAATTCAGGCTGTCTCTACTGCCAATTCTGCTGTAAACTTAAGATGGATTTGGATTGCCTGCCTTTGATCCGTAAAGAATCATCGTCAATTGAACCATGAAAAGGAGGAGGCATGACCGCTCCCTTGAAGCCCGAAATTGATATTGCGACCAGGATCCTTTTGGGGCCCGGTCCCAGCATGACACATCCGCGCGTGGTCCGGGCGCTCTCAACACCCACAATTGGACATCTCGACCCCCAACTCCTTTCACTCTATGCAGAAGAGCAGCAGCTTCTACGAGAGGTCTTCCAAACCCGCAATGAATGGACCTTCGCCCTTTCAGGCACCGGCACAGCGGGGATGGAGGCAGCCCTGGTGAACCTGATCGAGCCCGGGGACAATGTACTGGTGGCAATTCATGGATATTTTGGTGAGCGCATCGCAGAGATCGCGGGCCGTGCTGGTGCTCAGGTGGATCGACTTAACCGGGCACCCGGGGAAATCTTTTCCCTGGAGGAGATCGAGGCTGCGCTCTCAAAAAAGGCGTACAGGTTGTTTGGGATCGTGCACGCCGAGACGTCGACCGGGGCAGAGCAGCTTCACATCAAGGAGATCGGGGAGGCAGCCCACAAGCATGGCGCCCTGTTCCTGGTTGATACAGTCACATCTCTTGGTGGCATCCCGGTTAGGATCGATGAGTGGGGCGTGGATGCCGCCTATTCGGCCAGCCAAAAAAATCTTGGCGCTCCATCGGGCCTGGCGCCGATCACGATCAGCCCAATGGCGAAGGAGAAAGTTGAGAGGCGGAAATCCAAGGTCGCATCCTTTTATCTGGATTTAAAATCCTATGCGAATTACTGGGGGCCGGAACATATTTACCATCATACAGCCTCTGCCACATTGCACTATGCCTTGATTGAAGGCCTGCGCGTTCTGATGGAGGAAGGTATGGACAACGCCTTTTCCCGTTTTCACGCAAATTCAAGGATGCTTTGGGATGGGCTCGAAAATCTGGGTGCGCCCCCGTTTATCCCACTTGAATACCGCCTGCCACCACTGACAACCGCTCGCGTTCCTCACGGTATCTATCCTGACAAAATCCGCACGCGTCTGTTGGAAGAATACAATATTGAGATCGCGGCCGGTTTTGGAGCCCTCAAGGATCAGGTTTGGCGGATTGGCCTGATGGGCTATTCCAGCCGCCGTGAGAACGTGACGCTTTTCCTGGGTGCGCTCCGCGAACTTCTCAAAAAATAGACTGCATGTGTAATACGGAGGGAAGCATCCAGAACCTTCCTTCGAGCTTTTTGTTCCAATCATATCCACAAGACGTCGTCTCGATTTACAGGTACCCGAACCCATGTCTACTAAAATCTCAGGAAGCTCCCTTAATTCCTACTGGCAATACGCCCTCTGGTTAGCGGTCATCACCATCCTTTATAACCTTGTAGAGGGATTGGTCTCGGTATTCTTCGGTTATTCTGATGAATCTCTGTCGCTGTTCGGGTTCGGGTTGGATTCATTCATCGAGGTTCTATCCGGTGTAGGAATCCTGATCATGGTGATGAGGATTTCCAGATACCCCGACTCCGAACGCTCCGGTTCCGAACGGGCAGCTCTCCGTCTCACAGGATTATCCTTCTGGCTGCTTGGGGCGGGGCTTGCGGTCACGGCAATCTACAACCTTGTCACGAATCATAAGCCTGAAACCAGCCTCCCCGGATTGATAATTTCTTTCATTTCGATCATTGCCATGTGGGCACTGGTATCCGAAAAACGAAGGGTCGGCAGGAAGCTGGATTCTGCTCCGATCCTGGCTGATGCTAATTGCACCATGGTATGCATTTACATGTCCATTGTGCTTCTGGTCGCGAGCCTGATCTACCAATTCACAGGCTTTGGATTTACCGATAGTCTGGGAGCATTGGGACTCATTTATTTCTCGGTAAGCGAGGGAAGGGAGTCCTTTGAAAAAGCTGCGGAGCTTCGGGATGAATAATTCCATTCCAGGCAGCCTGGAATCAGGTGATATCTCGAAGAGGCCAAAATGAGTTGCTGCCAGGGCATTGAGGAGGTCTTCAGTCCAGAGTACGTGGCTGGAGAACTGAAACGGTACCGCGCCCGCGGAGCATCCAGGACCACCAGATTCTTGATCGAAGGTATAAGGTCCTTTGGCGTTCAGGGGTTCAGGCTGCTTGATATTGGCGGTGGCCTGGGCACGATTCAACACGCACTGCTGGCCTCCGGCGCATCCACGGCTGTGCAAGTCGACGCTTCATCTGCCTACCTGGAAGCCTCGCGTCAGGAAAGTCAACGACTTGGCCTGGCCTCACGGATCGATTACCTGCATGGGAATTTCGTAGATCTGGCTAAAGACGCTGAACCAGCAGAAATCGTCACGCTCGATCGCGTGATCTGCTGTTATGGCGATATGCACAAGCTGCTGGAGCTTTCTGCCTCTCATGCAAAAAAGATCCTAGGGTTGGTATACCCGCGGAATACCTGGTGGATCAAGCTGGGACTGAGATTCCAAAACGCCTACTTACAGCTTCGCCGCAGCCCTTTTCGCACATATATGCATTCCAGCCGCGAAGTGGAGAATATTATTAATGCCACCGGTTTCCGAAGGATGTACTACCGTGAGACCTGGATCTGGCAAGTGGCGATTTTCAGCCGTCAGCCCAACGACGCACATGATATAATTTGACGTTGAACACAGGAGTCGATCCGATGACGAACAGCATTTAGCTTCCGGGTTATTCCAGGGCACTTTCAGAGCGGTACTTTGATTCCCGCCGAGGGTCTGCCCTCGGTTTTCGTTTTTAATTACCGGGAGCTCTAATGTTAACAGCACAGCACATCACTAAATCTTTCGAGGTCCAGCCGATACTGAAGGATATTTCCTTCAATATCGGCGATCGAGACCGTATCGGTCTGATCGGACCTAATGGATGCGGAAAGACCACACTTATGCGCATTTTGGCAGGATTCGATCGCCCGGATTCTGGAAGTGTGATCATTACGCGTCCGGACCTGCGAATTGGATATCTGGCACAAGGAATGGAAATCACCGATGGACAGACCATGCAGGCCGCACTTCATTCGGAAGAAACTCCCTCGAAGGACCCCGAGATCGAGCTTGTAACTTTAGCAAGTAAGCTATCAGATCGCCCGGAGGATCCGGCCCTGCAGGAAAGATATGATGTCGTCCTCCGAAGACTTACCTACGGGACCTCTGAACTGGACAGGATTCTTGGCCCACTAGGATTGGGAGACCTGCCTCTTGATACCCCAGTTGCCCACCTGAGCGGCGGCCAAAAAACACGGCTCATGCTGGCTCGCGTCCTCCTCCAGGAACCGCATCTCCTCCTGCTTGACGAGCCTACAAATCACCTTGACATTGCCCTACTGGAATGGCTTGAGGGCTGGCTGGAGAGGTTTTCTGGTGCCGCACTGGTCGTTTCTCACGACCGCACCTTTTTGGATCATACCAT
>CAYMQX010000081.1:7273-9938 GCA_964392495.1 uncultured Anaerolineaceae bacterium | reverse complement strand
TTTTTTTTGTTAGTTTGTGACTTTTGCGCCCTTCATGTACCTGTTTTTTGCATAGAACAGATAAGCGACTTCGAACCCGGTATGGTAAAATTAACCGGTTATGCAAGCCTCCGGTCCTGAACCATTTCCCCCGCCTCCGGGCGTCATCGGCTCCATCAAGCAGGGCTTCGACGCGGTGTCGATGCACCTGACGGCCATCCTGCTGCCGTTGGCCCTGGACCTGCTGCTGTGGTTCGGCCCGCGCCTGAGCGTCAAGGAGTATTACCAGGCCATCCTGCCGCAGTTGGAACACGAGTGGAAGGCGCTGGGGTTCTCCGCCGCGCAGGTTCAGGCGGCGGTGGAGGGCTACCGTACGCAGGTGGGCTACCTCGACGGGCTGAACCTGATGTCGCTTCTGCGTACCTTCCCCATCGGTATCGCCAGCCTGCTGAGCGGCACCGCACCGCAGGCCACGCCGCTGGGGCAGCCGCAGGTGGTCCAGGTGGGCTCGCTGGGTCATATCTTCCTGCTTATGGTGATGCTGACGCTGCTGGGTTGGCTGGGCGGGGCGCTGTACTTCCGCTGGGTAGCCTCCCTGGTGGCGCCGGAAGGGGCGGTCCTCAACGCCCGGTCGGTGGTCAGTTCGCTGGCGCTCTCCGGGCTGGCCTTCCTCGCCATGGTCGTGGTCGGTGTGCCGCTCTTTGTGGTTATCTACCTGCTCAGCGCCCTCAGCCCGGCGATCGGGCAGGTGGCGCTGCTTTTCCTGGGCTTCATCGGGCTGTGGCTGATCGTCCCGTTCTTCTTTGCGGCGCACGGCATATTCATGCGCAGCCAGGGAGCCCTGGCCTCGGTGTTGAGCGGCCTGCGCATGGCGCGCTTCAGTCTGCCCACCAGCGGGCTGTTCGTACTGAGCGTGCTGTTCATCAGCCTGGGGCTGAACTACCTGTGGGCCATTCCCCGGGCGAATTCGTGGATGCTGCTGGTGGGCATCCTGGGTCATGCCTTCATCACCACCGCGCTGCTGGCGGCCAGCTTTATCTTCTACCGGGATACCAACGCCTGGCTGCTCAAGGTGTTCGAGAGGCTGCGCGGCCCCGAGCCGGTCAAACCGGGATCCTGAATATAACGGTCTCCCGCCGTGGGGACCGGGTCCCTCATTTCGGAGGTCTTTGTGGTTCAAGCCAACGTCAAATACGATGCTGAGAACATCCAGGTACTGGAGGGGTTGGAGGCGGTGCGCCGCCGTCCGGGCATGTACGTGGGCGGTACGGATGTCAAGGCCCTGCACCAGCTTGTTTATGAGGTGGTCGACAACTCGGTGGATGAGGCCCTGGCTGGGGCCTGCTCACGCATCGACATCACCATCCACCCCGATTCCTCCCTGACCGTCCAGGATGACGGGCGCGGCATTCCAGTGGGGATGCACCCGCAGATGAAGAAGTCCGCGTTGGAGGTGGTGATGACCACGCTGCACGCGGGCGGCAAGTTCGGTGGCGGCGGCTACAAGGTCTCGGGCGGTTTGCACGGCGTGGGTGTCAGCGCGGTCAATGCCCTCTCCGAATACACTGAGGTGGAAGTGCGCCGCGAGGGCGGCATCCACTTCCAGCGCTACGAGCGCGGCAAGCCTCTCGCGCCGGTCAAGGTGATCGGCAAGGCCAAACCCTCCGAGCACGGCACGCGCACCACCTTCAAGTTCGACAAGCAGATCTTCAAGGAAGACAACCTCGACTACCGCTTCGACACCCTGGCCCAGCGCTTCCGCGAGATGGCCTTCGTGACGCGCGGCGTCACCATTCATTTTGTGGATGAGCGCACCGACCGGCAGATCACCTTCTACTTCGAGGGCGGCATCACCTCCTTCGTCCGCTACCTCAACCGCAACCGCGAAAACCTGCATCCCGTGGTCCACATGGGCAAGGAGATCGAGGGCGTGGATGTGGAGGCCGCCGTCCAGTACACCGACGCCTACACCGAGTCGGTCTATTCCTTCGCCAACACCATCAACACCGTGGACGGCGGCACGCACCTGACCGGCCTGCGCTCCGCGCTGACGCGCGTCCTCAACGACTACGCCCGCAAGAACGGCTTTCTCAAGGACGCCGACCCCAACTTCTCCGGCGACGATACCCGCGAAGGCCTGACCGCCATCGTCTCCATCAAACACCCCGACCCGCAGTTCGAGTCCCAGACCAAGGTCAAGTTGATGAACCCCGAGGTCCAGACCTATGTGACCCAGATCGTGGGCGAGGAGTTCAGTACCTTCCTGGAGGAGAACCCGCAGGCTGCCAAGGCCATCATCGCCAAGTGCCTGACCTCCGCCCGTGCGCGCGATGCCGCGCGCAAGGCGCGCGACCTGGTGATCCGCAAGTCGGCGCTCGAGTCTCTGACTCTGCCCGGCAAGCTGGCCGACTGCTCCGAGCGCGACTCCAGCAAAACCGAGCTGTATATCGTGGAAGGCGACTCGGCTGGCGGCTCAGCCAAGCAGGGCCGCGACCGGCACTTCCAGGCCATCCTGCCGCTGCGCGGCAAGATCCTCAACACCGAGCGCGCCCGCCTCGATAAGATCCTCGGCAATAACGAGGTCCGCGCCCTGATCTCAGCGCTCGGCACCGGCATCGGAGATAACTTCAGCCTGGAAGGCCTGCGCTACGGACGCGTCATCATCATGACCGACGCCGACGTGGAC
>CAYMQX010000081.1:0-7263 GCA_964392495.1 uncultured Anaerolineaceae bacterium | reverse complement strand
GACGGCAGCCACATCCGCACCCTGCTGCTGACCTTCTTCTTCCGCTATATGCCGCAGCTCATCGAGCAGGGCCATCTCTACATTGCGCAGCCGCCGCTCTACCGCGTGGCCCACAAGAACAATGTCCGCTACGCCTATTCCGACAGCGAGAAGGACAGGATGCTGAAGGAAGCCGGGGAGAAGGCGACCCTCCAGCGCTACAAGGGCCTCGGCGAGATGAACCCCGAGCAGCTCTGGGAGACGACCATGAACCCCGAGAACCGTACGCTGCTGCTCGTGACGGTGGATGACGCCGCCGAAGCCGACCGCACCTTCGACATGCTCATGGGCGACGCGGTGGACCCCCGCAAACGCTTCATCCAGACCCACGCCAGGACAGTCCGCAACCTGGACGTATGACCCCAACACCCCGGGAACAACCCCGGGGTGTTCCTTTACGCCCGGGCGCTGCGCGGCTCATCTCTCTGCAACCCCTGCCTTCAGCGTGAGGGCTCTCCACTTTAATATGAAAACGGTATGCTTGTGTGCGGGAGGGAGGGGGTACAATGCCACATGACCGGCCCCAATCCCCGGTCCCAACTTATGCCGCGCACACATCCGTTCCTCAGCCGCACTCTGCAAATCATCGTCCTCGCCTACCAGGCCCTGGCCGTGGTGGCCTTCGTCGCCGCCATCCTGCTGGCCCGCTCCTGGCTGAGCACACCCTTCCTGGGCGCCTTCTTCGAGCACACCATGATCTTCAACGAGGCCGGCCCGGCGCATCCCAATGACGCCTGGGGGCTCTTCGAGCAGGTGGACCTGGGTGATCAGCTCGTGGAGGTCAACGGCGTGCCGGTCCGCTCCACGGGCGACGTGCAGAGGGTCTTGAGGGGACAGGCGCAGGGCACGATTCCCACCTCTCAGGGATTTGTAGCCGGCGAGACCATCCCGGTCACGATCCTGACGAAGGCTGGCGAGCGCAGGACGCTGGACGTGACCCTGCACAACTTCCCCGCCGAGGATCTGACCACTCACCTGTTGATCCCCCTGGTGCTGGGCTTTGTCTTCCTGTTCATCAGCCTGTGGATCTTCAGCAACCGCCGCGTGGAGATCCCCGGGCGGGCCTTTGCGCTGTTCGCCTCCTCGCTTGCCATCGTGACCTCGAGCCTGTTCGATATGTACACCACGCACCTGCTTACGCCGCTGTGGACCCTGGCCTGTGCGGTGACGGGCGGCGCGCTGATCGAACTGGGTCTCTCGTTTCCGCAGGAGACACGCCCTGTGATCGACCGTCCGTTCCTGCGCTGGTCGGGGATGGTGCCGGCCCTCCTGCTGGCGGGCTTCGCCTTCACCAAACTCTATAACTTCGCCCAGCCCACGGCCTACATCATGGCCTGGCGGCTGATCTACCTGTTCGTTGCGGCGGCGGCGCTCTTCTACCTGGGCATGAACATCTTCTACAGCCTGCGGGCGAAGTCGCCGGTGGTCAAGACGCAGGCGCGCATGATCGTGGGCGGTGGCGCGGTCTCGTTTGCGCCGCTGGTGGTGTGGATGGTGGGAACGCCCATCCACCTCTTCGGTTTTTCTCCCTTCTTCTTCCTGCCGCTGGTGATCTTCCCGGCCACCCTGGGCTACACCATCCTGCGCTTTCGCTTCCCGCGGCTGGACGACTGGGTCCGCAAGGGGGCGGTCTACGCTGCGCTGACCGTGCTGGTGCTGGGCGGCTACGGGTTGGTGCTGGCCGGCATGGGCTTGATCGTCACGACCGGCGTCAATCCGAACAACCTGTGGGTGGGGCTGTTCCTGTTCATCCTGGCGCTGGTGCTGGAGCCGCTGCGCACGCGCATCCAGGAGCTTATGGACGCCACCTTCTTTCGGGGACAGCGCGCCTATGCCGACCGCATCCGCGCCTTCAGCCATGAGCTGACCACCGCCCTGGACCTGAAGACGATCGCCCAAATCCTGGGAGCCCAGATCGAGTCCACGCTCTCACCGGAGCAGATCCACATCTACACCTATGACCCGCTCAACGACCAATACCTGGCGCTGCCGGGAAAGGATGGTCGCGCCAGCAGCGACATCCGCTTCTGGGCCAACGGGCCGCTGGCGCTGTATTTTGCCCGCGAGCATCTGCCGCTCTATCTGGATGGCAGCTCGCTGCCCGAGCCGCTGGAATCCGAGAGAGCCCGCCTGGGATTGCTGGGAGCGCATCTGCTGCTCGGGCTTCCCGGCGAGGTGACCACCACCGGTTGGGTGGCGCTTGGGCCGCGCCGCTCCGGACAAGCCTACAACCCCCGCGACCTGACCTTCCTGGAAAACCTGGCCGACCAGGCCTCGGTGGCCATCAAGCGCGTACAGACCGTGGCGATCCTGGAGCGCCGCGTGCAGGAGATGAACGCCCTGACGCGCGTCTCGCAGGGCGTGAACGTGACCGTCACCTTCGACGACGTGCTGGAACTGATCTACGCGCAGACCTCGCAGATCATCCCCAACAGCCATTTCCATATCACGCTGCACAACCTCGATAGCGACTACTTCTTCTATGCCTTCTGCCTGGAGAACGGCGAGCGCATCCAGGGGCGCGAGAACCTGCCCTTCCCACCCGCCTTCGGGCTGGCCCCCGAGGTCATCCGGCGGGGGCGCCCGCTCCTCACGCAGGAATACGCGCGCGAATGCCACAGCCAGAACCTGACGCCCGCCTTCGAGAACGTGTATGCCTGGATGGGTGTGCCCCTCAATGCAGGCGCGGAGACGATCGGGGCCCTGGCCGTGGGGACGCGTGACGCGGCCCTGACCTATACCAACACCCAACTGGAACTGCTGCAATCCATTGCGGACCAGACCGCGGGCGCCATCGTGAAATCCCGGCTGCTGCAGGAATCCGAGCAGCGCGCCCACCAACTGGCTACGCTGAACGAGATCACCCGCGACCTGACCGGTACGCTGGAACTGGAGCCGCTGCTGAAGAATATCCTGCAGAGCGCCGTCTCGATCCTCAACTGCGAGGCTGGCAGCCTGTTCCTGGTGGACGATCAAAGCGACGACCTGATCTTCCGGGTGACGGTGGGGCCGGTGGCGGCCAACCTGGTGGGTCAGCGCATCCCCGCCGGCAATGGGATCGTGGGCCGCGCCGTACAGACCCGCGCACCCGTCATCGAGAATGAGGCCCAGCGCTCCGCATCCCACTTCTCGGCCACCGACCAGCAGACCGGCTTCGCCAGCCGCTCGCTGCTTGCCGTTCCCCTGCAGGCCAAGGACCGCCTGCTGGGCGTGGTGGAGGTGATCAACCGCAAGGACGGGCTGCCCTTTGTGGTGGAGGACCAGGACCTGCTCTCGGCTTTCGCCGGGCAGGCGGCGGTCGCCATCGAGAACGCCCGGCTCTATACCCTGACGGACCAGGAGCTGGCTGCCCGCGTGGACGAGCTTTCGGTGATGCAGCGCATCGACCGCGAGCTGAATGCCAGCCTGGAGATGGACCGCGCCCTGCGCATCACGCTGGACTGGGCCATGCGCCAGTCCAGGGCCGAGGCCGGGCTGATCGGCATGTTGGAGGAGGGCAGCCTGCGCATCATGGCCGAGCAGGGCTATGAGAAGAGCGCCGATAAAGTGCGCGAGCAGGTGATCCACCTGGAATTGCCCTCCCTCAAGTCGGCCGTCGAGACCAACCTTCCGCAGCGGGTGAGCCTGGCGCCGGAGGGCGGGAGCACAGGTCTGCTGCCTTCCGCACATACCCAGGTGATCATCCCCATCCGCCGCGAAACCGAGGTGATCGGCCTGATCCTGCTGGAGAGCACCAGTGATTCGCAGGAGGACATGGCCTTCCTCAGCCGTCTGAGCGACCATGCCGCCATCGCCATCTCGAACGCCCAACTGTACAGCGAGGTGCAGCGCGCCAACCTGGCCAAGAGCGAGTTCGTCTCCTTTGTGGCCCACGAGTTGAAGAACCCGATGACCTCCATCAAGGGCTACACCGAGCTGCTGTCGGGCGGGGCGGTCGGACAGGTCAACGATATGCAGGCCAACTTCCTGCGCACCATCCACTCCAATGTGGAGCGCATGTCCACGCTGGTCTCCGACCTGAACGACAATTCCAAGATCGAGGCGGGCCGCCTGCGCCTGGACTACAAGGCCATGGACCTGCACGACCTGGTGGATGAGGTCTCGCGCTCCACGCGGCGGCAGGTCGAGGACAAGAAGCAGACCCTGGATGTGGAACTGCCGGCCGACCTGCCGAAGGTCTGGGCGGACCGAACGCGCGTGGCGCAGATCCTCGTGAACCTGGTGAGCAACGCCAACAAGTACACGCAGGAAGGCGGCTCCATTTTTGTGGGCGCCGAGGATGTCCCCAACCAGTGGGAATCGGAGGCGGCTGCCCGGGTGGTGCACCTGTGGGTGAAGGACGATGGCATAGGCATCAGCGCCGAGGACCAGGCCCGCATCTTCCAGAAATTTTTCCGCTCGGAGGATTCCAAGGCACGCGAAGCGCCCGGCACCGGCCTGGGCCTGAACATCACCAGGAGCCTGGTGGAGATGCAGGGCGGGCGCATCTGGTTCGAGAGCGAATTTCGCAAAGGCACCACCTTCCATTTCACCATTCCGGTGGCCCAAGGATAGGGGAACATGACTCTACTTGCATCGGTCGGACAGGCGCAGGCATTGGATGGACGTGAAGCGGGCTTGCAGGCCGCGCACCATGCCCTTAACCGCCTGGGGGCGGGCATCGCTGCACCCGGGCTGGCGATCACGATCGCCTCGCACCAGTACCAGCCCCGGGACGTGGTCAACGGCGCGGCGAGCCTGTTGGGGGAGGTGCCCATGATCGGCTTCAGCGCGCCGGCCGGACTGACCTCCATGGGCCTGCACTCTCATTCGGTGGTGGTCGCTTTGCTGGCGGGGGATTTCCAGGCCGACGCGCACTGGCTGCCGGGCTATTCCCAGTCGGCCCGTGAGACGGCCGGACACCTGGTTCAACTGGCGGCGGCCAAGGCCGCACCCGAAACCGCCCTGTTCTTCGCGGACGGATTCAACGGGGATGCCGAGCAGTTGTGCGGAGCGCTGGCCTCCGACTCCCTGCCGCTGGTGGGGGGCCTCTCCAGCGGCGACCTGCATACCGGCAGTACATACCAGATCGCGGGCTTGCAGACCGGGGCAGGTGCGCTGGCTGCAGCCTTCGTGCGCGGCAACCTGAAGGTGGGGGTGGGGGCTGCACATGGCTGGGACCCGGTGGGGAGCCAGTTCCGTGTGACCCGTTCGCGCGGCTTCTGGCTGCGCACCCTCGACGGACGCCCGGCCTCCGAGGCTTATGCCCACCTTTTCGGCTACCCGGCCCGCGATTGGGCTTTCCCGCCCCTCAGTCACCTGGCGCGCCTCTACCCGCTGGGGATCGAGCAGGGCGATTCGATGGTGGTGCGCGCCCCCATCCGCGTGGAGGCGGACGGCAGCTTCCGCATGAACGGGACGGTGCGGGACGGCATCGATGCCTACATGCTGGTGGGCAGCCGCGCTGCCTGCGAAAACGCGGCCCAGCAGGCGGCGCGGGATGCGCTCATGGAGCTGGGCGATGCCAAACCGGTCTTTGCGCTGGTGCTGGTGGATATTGCCTGGCAAATGCTGTTGAAAGCCAACCCGGGAGTCGAGATCGCGGCCATACAGGATATCCTGGGGCCGAAGGTTCTGATCGCGGGAGGCTATACACTGGGACAGGTGGTGCCTCACAAGGAGGCCGCGCCGAGCTTCCTCAACCAGCATATCCTGGTGGCGTTGTTCGGAGAGGTTTGAGATACTCACCGGCTGATCAATGACAGAAGCCCAACTTGTCCAGGGTTGGGCTTCCGGCAGGGAGAAGAGAAGATGATGCCAGCCCTGAAGGCGGTCCTGCCTTCAGGGTTTTGATTTCAGGCGGGCAGTTCCACTTTGGGGAGGTTCTGCATGGACCGTGCGATCGCCTCGGCGGGATACTCGTAGTCCTCAAGCTCCCCCTTCAGGTAGGAGTCATAGGCGCTCATATCGAAGTTGCCGTGCCCGGAGAGGTTGAACAGGATGACGCGCTTTTCGCCGCGGGTTTTGGCCTCCAGAGCCTCGTCAATGGCGGCGCGGATGGCATGGGCTGATTCGGGCGCCGGGACGAGACCCTCGGCGCGGGCGAATTGGATGGCGGCTTCGAAGGTGGAGCGCTGCCGGACGGCCACAGCCTCGATGTGACCGGCGTCATACAGGGCGCACAGGCTGGGAGCCATGCCATGATAGCGCAGGCCCCCGGCGTGGATGGCGGGCGGTACGAAGTCATGGCCGAGCGTGTGCATCTTGACGATGGGGGCCATGCGGGCGGTATCGCCGTAGTCGAAGGCATAGACCCCGCGGGTGAGCGAGGGGGTGGCGGTGGGCTCCACCGCCAGCAGGCGGGTGCGTCTGCCCTCTTTCAGGTTCTCGCGCAGGAAGGGGTAGGCGATCCCGGCGAAGTTCGAGCCGCCGCCCACGCAGCCGATGACCACATCGGGATACTCGTTTGCCAGGTCCATCTGCTTCAGCGCCTCCTCGCCGATTACGGTCTGGTGCATGAGCACATGGTTAAGCACCGAGCCCAGGCTGTACTTCTTGGTCCCCCCCGAACTGGCGGCCACTTCCACGGCTTCCGAGATGGCGATGCCCAGCGAACCGGGGCTGCCGGGGTCCCCGGCCAGCACAGCGCGCCCGAAGTTCGTGCGCTCTGTGGGGCTGGCGAAGACCTGCGCACCGTAGGTTTCCATCACCATGCGGCGGTAGGGCTTCTGGTTGTAGGAGACCTTGACCATGTAGACCTCCAGCGCCAGATCGAACATCTGGCAGGCCAGGGCCAGGGCGGTACCCCACTGCCCGGCGCCGGTCTCGGTGGTGAGGGCCTGTGTGCCGGCAGCCTTGTTGTAATAAGCCTGGGCAATGGCGGTATTGGGCTTGTGACTCCCGGCGGGGGAGGCGCCCTCATATTTGTAATAGATATGCGCGGGCGTATCCAGCACCTTTTCCAGGCGGCGCGCCCGGAGCAGCGGGGTGGGGCGGTAGAGCTTGTAGATCTCGCGGACCTCTTCGGGGATCTCGATATAGCGCTCGGTGGAAATCTCCTGGAGGATCAACTCCATCGGGAAAAGCACGGAGAGGAAATCCGGCGTCACCGGTTCGAGGGTGCCGGGATGCAGGACAGGCGCGGGCGGGACGGGGCTGTCGGCGTTGATGTTGTACCAGTATTTGGGCAGATCGGTCTCGTTCAGAATAAAGCGGGTCTGTTCGGACATGGCGGTCTCCTTATGG
>CAYMQX010000080.1:0-9948 GCA_964392495.1 uncultured Anaerolineaceae bacterium | reverse complement strand
ACAGGCACGGGCTTGTGGCTGCGCTCGACGCTGACCCTCGGCATCGACAGTCTTACCATGACATATGTGTACTTTCCCCACGAAGGCCATCGTACAGAAAGCGCCATCTATGGCATGATCCGGCATCCCATTTACTCGGGTGTGCTGCAGATCGCCCTGGGGCTCGCTCTGCTCAACGGGACATGGTTCGCCCTTACGCTCGCGCTGGTGCTGGGATTCTTCCTTTGGGGCTGGGTGCGGCTCGTGGAGGAAAAAGAACTGATCGGAAGGTTCGGCCCGGCCTATGAAGCGTACCGGAAGAAGATTCCAGCCTTTTGCCCGCACTGGCGGAACCTGGGCAAATTCTTTGCCTTTTTGCTCCTGGGGAGATAAGCCATGACCACAATCCTGCTGCTCGGCGGATATGGGACGACCGGCAAGTCGCTGGCCAGACACCTGCTGGCTCAGACAGATGCAGGGATTATCCTGGCAGGACGCAAAATTGAAAAAGCAGAGGCGCAAGCCGCGGCGCTGGGTGGCGGGCGCGTTACAGCGCGGGAGGTGGATGCCGCGGAAGGCGGATTACTAAAGAATGCGCTTCAAGACGTGGATCTATGCCTGGTCGCCGCCCCCACAACCCACCATACTGAGCTGGTTATACGTTCATGCCTGGAGACAGAGACAGACTACCTGGATATACAGTTCTCCAAACACAAGCTGGAAGCTCTACAGCGCGCGAAGGCGGATATCTGCCGGGCCGGCCTGTGCTTTGTGACCGAGGCAGGCTACCACCCCGGCCTGCCTTCGGCGATGGTGCGCCATGCGGCCAGCCGGATGGACTCGATCGTCAGTGCAGTCACGGCGGGGTATCTAAACATCGGGCCCGGGGCGCCTTACACCGAGGCGGTGGATGAGCTAATGGAAGCCTTCATCGATTTCGATGCGAGCGTCTTCAAGGATGGGAACTGGACCGCTCCGAAAAAATGGGAAATGGTGAATTTCGACTTCGGTGAAGGGATCGGGAAGCGCCTGTGCTATTCCATGTTCTTCGAGGAGCTGCGCTGTCTGCCGGAACGCCTCCCTGGACTGCAAAATACCGGCTTTTACATCTCCGGCTCGAACTGGATCGCCGACCTGTTCATCACTCCCATCGTCATGCTGGGATTGAAGCTCGCGCCAAAGCGCGGACTGAGACCACTCGGAAGGTTGATGTGGTGGGGTATGCAGCAATCCAGGCCGCCTTTTGAGGTCAGGATCGCTGTGGAAGCACAGGGTTTAAAGAACGGCCTACCCGTTACGGTACGCGTCAGTGTAAGCCACCCGGATGGCTATGAACTCACGGCCATTCCCGTGGTTGCTTTTCTCAAGCAATATATGTACGGTTCCGCACGCCAGCCGGGTCTGCACATGATGGGACATCTCGGCGAACCGGTCCGTCTGCTCGAGGATATGGCAGCAATGGGGGCAGAGATCAGAAGGGACTAAGCAAGTTCAGCAAGGGGCTACTTCAGACTCCGATTGCCAGCAGGCCCGCTCCACATCCCCGGTCCAGCCATAAAGCACGGGCAGTACAGACCGCATAGCTGCGACCGGAGCGGAGGTGATCAAGCGTGTATTGCCCTCATTCCCATCTTCATGCAGCAGCCCCGAAGCCTTCAACAGCCGGGCGGCCTGCCGCGCCACTGCCGGCGCAGGGTCAATGACGCGCACCCCCGGCCCCACGATCTCCTCGATGAGCGGGATCACAAAGGGATAATGAGTGCAGCCCAGCACCACGGTATCAATCTTCTTTTCGAGCATGGGAAGCAGGGCCGCCTCCAGGATGGCACGCGTACGCGGTCCGCTCAAGTCCCCCGCTTCGATCCGGGCCACCAAGCCGGGGCAGGTATCCTGCAGAATTTCAACGCCGCGTCCGAAGCGCTCCACAACCGAGGCGTACAACTCTCCCTGGAAGGTTGCCGGTGTTGCCAGAACAGCGACTACTCCACTGTGGGTATGCTCGGTAGCGGGTTTCACGGCAGGTTCCATCCCCACAAAAGGGATGCGGGGGAATTTTTTCCGCAGATATTTCAGCGCCGCTGCCGAGGCAGCATTGCAGGCCACCACGATGAGCTTGGCGCGCTGTTTCAGCAGGAAGCGGGTGATGGCCTCGGAAAAGGACTGGATCTGCTCCCGTGGGCGCGCCCCATATGGGACATGGCGCTGGTCTCCGAAATAGATCAAATCCTCGGAGGGCAGGCTCTGGCGCATACTGCGCAGGATCGAAAGCCCTCCGACGCCTGAATCAAATACACCGATGGGCCGATGTTGAAGAGAAAGAGGCATGTCCCAAGATGATAAGGGCAAATGCTGAAAGCCGGAAGAGCCGGGATTTCAAACCGGCTTGTGCGCGGCTTCCACAAAGGAGCGGAACAGGCGCTGCATCGGCGGCTGATCGGTCAGCCATTCGGGATGCCACTGGACTGCGATGGCAAAGGGATGGTCGGGCAGTTCTACAACCTCAACCAAGCCATCAGGGGCGCGGCCCACAGCGTGCAGGGAAGGGGCGATGACTTTCAACCCCTGGTGGTGCAGGCTGTTCACGCTCAACCGGGTCCCGCCGAAGATCTCCGCAGCAAAAGCAGACTCCTCGACCTGCACAGGATGGACGATCTCCCGCCGCAAACTGCCAGGATAGTCATGGTCGAGGGCGCCCGGAAGCTGGCCGGGAATATGCGTATAAAGCGTCCCACCGAGGGCGACGTTCATCATCTGCGCACCGCGGCAGATTCCCAGGAGCGGCTTCCCCTGCGAAGCAGCGGCCCGCAGCAGGGCAAGCTCTGTCCGGTCACGGGCCGGGTCCACGCCCTCGATGCGAGGATGAGGACTGCCCTCGAAATATTCAAGTGAGATATCCCCGCCGCCCGAGAAGAGCACACCGTCCAGCCGGCCATACAAATCGAGGGCCGCATCCTCCGGGAGGCTGCAGGGGAACGGGACGGGGATACCGCCGGCCTGCATGACAGCGTTGATGTAAGAGTGCTGCAGGACAGCAGTGGAATGCCCATCGGTGTCGCGACCGTTGCGTGCCGTGATGCCGATCAGAGGTCTGGTCATTCACAGGCTCCTTAAAGAGAAAGAGCGCAGATTCCTGCGCCCTTTGGTGTAAACAGGGTCAGTCGAACTTCTGCTTGAGGCGGGCGGACTTGCCTGTGCGGCCGCGCATAAAGTAGAGCTGGGCGCGGCGGACCTGGCCATGCCGCTCGACCACGATCTTGTCGATGCGCGGCGAGCGCAGAAGGAAGGTGCGTTCCACGCCGATACCATTACTCGCCATGCGGCGCACCGTTACGGAGGACTCGTTTCCGCTCTTGCGCAAGCGGATCACAGTGCCCTTGAACTCCTGAATGCGCTCGCGGTCACCTTCCTTGATGCGGACGTGCACACTGACGGTATCGCCGGGGCGCAGTGCGGGGATATTCTCGTTGGGTTTGGCCTCGACGGCCTTCAGCAGATCTGCCATTTTCGTTCTTCCTTACCTGGTTATGATTTCAGACGCGACTGCGCATTATAGCATACAATTTCGCCGTGAAAAGATGAAAATGCCCGCGGCTTCGCTTCGACTGCCATACATCTATGCGTATGACCGGATCGCAAGCACGGCATTGTGCCCTCCAAAGCCAAAAGCATTGCTGAGCGCCAGTGTGATCTTCTTCTGGCGGGCAGTGTTTGGGATGTAGTCCAGGTCGCAATCCGGATCGGGCGTCTCATAGTGGATGGTGGGCGGCAGCATCCCTGTACGCACAGCCTGCACACAGAAGATCGCCTCCAAAGCCCCCGTGGCGCCCATCATATGCCCAGTCATGGACTTGGTGGAGGAGATGGGGATCCTGTACGCCAGTTCCCCCAGCGCGCTCTTGACGGCGCGCGTCTCCGACTGGTCGTTGAGCGGCGTGCCCGTACCGTGCGCATTGATATAACCGACATCTTCCGGATTCGCGCCGGCAGAAGCAAGCGCCTGGCGCATCGCCGCCGCGCCCCCCTCCCCCTGCTCGTGCGGAGCGGTGACGTGATAGGCGTCCGCGGTGGACCCGTACCCGGCCAATTCGGCAAGGATGTTGGCCCCACGGGCGCGCGCACCCGACTCGCGCTCCAGCACGAGGACCGCCGCGCCTTCGCCCATCACCAGTCCGTCACGGTTTCTGTCAAAAGGCTGAGGCACCCGGTCCGCCTCGTCATTTCGGCGGGTCATTGCGCCGATGCGGTCGAAGGCGGCCACGCCTGTGGAGGTAATGGTGGTCTCTGCACCGCCTGCCAGGCAGGCATCGATCATCCCCGCCCGCAGCATCATCCACGCCATGCCGATCCCATCCGCACCCGAGGCGCAGGCCGAGGCCACCGAGAAACACGGCCCTTTGAGCCCGTGGTCGATGGCGATCAAGCCGGAGGCCCCGTTGGACATGAGCATGGGGATCAGGAACGGGCTGACTTTGCGAGGCCCATCTGTAAAGTTTGTGATCACCGCATCCTGCAAAGACTTGAGCCCGCCGATGGCCGAGGACACCACCACCCCGATGCGCGGAGCATTGCCCTCCGTGATCACCAGCCCCGAGGAGGCCAGCGCCTCTTGAGCGGCCGCCGTGGCGAGCTGCTCATAACGATCCCTCCGGCGCGATTCCTTCGCTTCCATGTATTTTTCAGGGACGAATTCCTTTACCTCCGCGGCGATGTGGACATTCAGCGGAGAGGAGTCGAACAGGCTGATCGGCCCCACGCCCGTCACCCCTTCGATCACATTCTTCCAGGATTCAGAAACGCTCAATCCCAGCGGGCTGACCGTCCCCATCCCGGTCACCACAATGCGCTCCTGCATACAACCTCCTTGATTATCGGAGAATTTCCAGCCACTGGCCAGCGTAAGAGTTAACCCCCATTGAATAAATCCGTCACGCTTTGACCCGCCCGGACCTTCCACTCGTGTTCCAGAATGGCATAGACATATTCATCGCCCCAGCGATCGCCCAGCCAATAGCTCTTCACATGATGCGCTTCGCGCCGAAAGCCGAGGCGCTCCAACAGGCGGATCGATCCCCGGTTCTCCGTGTCACAGTCCGCATGGACCCGATGCAGGCTCAGTTCATCGAAGATGAAATCCAGAATCGCCGTGATGCCCTCCACCGCATAACCCTTGTTCCAGAACGGGCGTGCAAGCGTCACCCCGAGGTGAGCCTGCCCATGGGAACCTTCGCGTGGAGCAAAGCCCACATCTCCGATCAGTTCATGCGTGGACTTCAATTCCAGGGCTGCCTGGAACCATTGTCCCTCCCTGCCTGGTTCAGCAGCCTGCATGGACCGGATGAATTCCTCCGCCATCTCCCGTTGATAAGGGGTCTTCCACCCCTGATAGCGATGGACCTCCGGATGGTTGCGGTAGGCCAGGAAAGGTTCCAGGTCGGCGTCCGTGAATGGCCGCAGGATCAATCGCCTGGTTGCCAGCGGAAAGGGCATCTGCCTATTCTCCCGGCCTGGGGATGTAATCCCCCTCGATCCATTGCTCCCCTTGCGGGCTGACTTCCTTTTTCCAGACCGGGACGATCTCCTTCAGACGGTCGATTCCGTAACGGGCCGCCTCGAAAACGCCGGTATCCCGGTGTGCGGCCGTGCAGGCGATCAGAACGGTAGGCGTTTTTGGGTAGAGCTGCCCCACGCGCTGAACAATGGCGATCCCCTCCACTGCGGGCCAGTGGGCGCGTATCTCATCCGCCACCTGCCGCATCTTTGCCTCGGCCATGGGAACATAGGCCTCATATTCGAGGTAAAGCGTCTCATGGGGAAGGTCGCGGGAGGTCACAGCGCGCACCATCCCGGTAAATACCGCCGCCGCACCTGTGGAGGCGAGCGTGATGGAAGCCAGCAGGGCATCCAGATCCAGCTCCTTCTCTGTAATGGAGCAATACGTAGGAAACTCTCCGGACTCCATCCCAGCCTCAGCCGCCGCTCACCGGCGGGAACATGGCGATTTCACCATTCTCGGGGATCACGGCCTCATCAAAGGCGTACTCGCGATCGATGGTGATGAGAACGCTTTTCATCGATTCCGCCAGCCCCGGCTGGGTACGCGAGATGTGCTCCTTCAGCCCCTGGACGGTCATCCCCGTGGGGATCTCCAGTTCCATCGAGCGCGTCCCGGCGCGGTCGCGAAGGGTGGCGAAAAACAGCAGCTTGACCTTATTCATTGACCACATCTCCGCTGCGCCCGCCGTGCTTTTCCACCAGGCGAATATTCTGAATGCGCATGGTCTTCTCGGCTGCCTTGGCCATGTCATAAACCGTCAAGGCGGCAACCGAAACCGCCGTGAGCGCCTCCATCTCGACCCCGGTCTTGCCCCGGGTCTGGACGGTGGCGGTGATGACTACGCCCGGGAGCGACTCCTCCAGTTCAAGCTCCACCTCGATCCGGGTGAGCGCAAGTGGATGGCAGAGCGGGATCAATTCCGCGGTGCGCTTGGCCGCCGTGATCCCGGCGATCTGCGCCACGGTCAGTACATCTCCCTTTTTCACCTGTCCATCCCGGATCAGGTCGAAGGTGCCCCGGAGCATGTGGATTTCGCCACGCGCCACGGCTGTGCGCTGCGTATCGGGTTTATCGCCGACATCCACCATGCGGGCCCGGCCTCGTTCGTCCATATGAGTCAGTCTCGCAGACATGGGTGCGATTATACACTGGTATAATTTTCGTTTCATGGAAAACGTCCTCGGACACCCGGTAAGCGGATATAAGGTACAGACACCCCTATACGAAGGGCCGCTGGACCTTTTATTGAGCCTGATCGAGCGCGCCGAGCTTGACATAACTTCGATCTCGCTGGCCATGGTCACCGACCAGTATCTGGGCTATATCCACAACCTGGAAGGAAACGCCGGCCCCGGGGAACTCTCCGCCTTTCTGGTGATCGCGGCCAAGCTGGTACAGATCAAGTCTGAGGCGCTGCTGCCCCGCCCGCCCGAACGCGAGGCCGGAGAAGAGGATACCGGCGCATCGCTGGTGGAGCAGCTCCGCCTGTACAAACGCTTCAAAGAGATCGGCGCCTGGCTGCTGGAGAGGCAAAACCGGAACCTGCGCACCTATCTGCGGATCGCCCCGCCTCCGAAGATCGAGCCCAAGCTCGATCTGTCCAACCTGACGCTCCAGGATTTACATGATGCCGCTGCCGCGGTCTTCCACCGCGAAGAGGAGAAGAAATCGCTGGGGACGGTGATCGGTCCGCCCAAGGTCACCATACGTGAAAAGATCGACCTGATCACGCGCACACTTCGTGAAGTGGAGCGAGGAAGCTTCCGCGGGCTTCTTGGAAGGCAGCCCAGCCGGGTCGAGGTAGTGGTCACATTCCTGGCTCTGTTGGAGCTGGTGAAGCGCTATCACGTGGACGCACATCAGCAGAGTCTCTTTGGGGAAATCGAATTCGAGCGGCTGGGCGATTGGAAGGAAGGGGAGGAATTCGATATCGAGTTCGAATAGGGGGAGAAGGTTCAGTTCCCATCAGGGGTTTGGGAGCTTTCCTGCACCATCCGGGACGCGGAGTTCTTGCGACTATAATAAGTGCTGACCCACAGGCCGATCAGCGCGCCGACGCCGTCGAAGATCATCACATCCCACACGGAGGCTTGGCGGCCCGGAACCAGGGTTTGATGGATTTCGTCTGTAATGGCATAGATGATCGCCATCAACCAGGCAGCAGCCTGGTTTCCAGGTTTCATTTTCAGGCCGCGCCAGAAGCTCAAGGCCAGCAGGCCATAGCCAAGCATATGACCACCCTTCTTGACGTATGCATCCGCCCAGGAAAACCTCGGAAGCAAGGATGAAGGCCTGGATGAAAATATAAAGATGACGGCCATCATCAGCAGCGCCGGTCCCCAGCGCATCAGCCATCCCTTGAGTTTTCGCATGGACCGGATTGTACTCCACAGCCCGGTCCAAAAAGGAGAGTTTGTTATTTATGCGTAAAAACACCGTTCCAATTCTGGCCCTGTTCACGATCCTGATCGTTTCCCTGGCCTGCCAGGCAACCTCGGGAACGCCCACTCCGGGTTTCGAAGCTCTGGAGACCATGGTGGCCGCGACACTTCAGGCTGCCGGGAGCCAGTCCACGCCTCTCCCCACCTTTGCCATGCCGACCGCCCTGCCCACATTTACCAGTCCGCCTCCCGCCACGGCCGTGCTTCCCAGCCCCACCTTCGCACCTCCCGCAGCCCAGCGTATACAATTCCTATCCGGCGCCACCCAGAGCGTTACCACCGGTACCGTCCCGGCAGGCTTGAGCAATACCTATGTGCTCAGCGCACAGCAGGATCAGGTACTGATCGCCTCCGCGGATTCACCCAATCCCAATGTCAAGCTGGCCATTTTCGGCGCCAACGGCGTGGTGCTTCTCCCGGCCAACCAGGGTTCCAATTCATGGCAGGGCACCCTGCCCACCTCCCAGGATTACTACCTGCAGGTGATCGGCACGAACAGCACGGAGAATTTTTCCCTGAACATCATCGTAGCCGCCCGCATACAGTTCGGCGCAGGCGAAATCAAGACCACACTGAAGGGAAGCACTGTGAACGGCTTTGCCGTTACCTATGTTGCCTTCGCACAGAAGGGGCAAAAGATGGACGTGATCCTCACCGTCCCGGGCGACAGCGCCGGTCTGACGATCTGGGGCTTCAGCGACGGCCAGCCCTACGCCCGGGCCCAGAACGGCGTGAAGGATTTCAGCCTAACCCTCCCCTCCACCCAGGATTACATCATCGAAGTCGTCCCTCAGGCCGGACAGGTGGTGGATTACAGTGCGATGGTGAGGATCAAATAACGGCTCGGACAGGAGAGAAATCGGACCTCCCGACGGGTCCCGCATTCGCGAGCACCTGATACGCTTCCAACCGAACGACACAGGCTCATTTTATTTAAGCCTGCCAACACCGGATCTTCAAGATACGGGGTGGAAAATGAAAGAGAGCAAGATCGCAAGCATGGTCAGGGCTGCGCCGATGGCGGTGAAAATGGCCGTGACCTCGGCCTGCTCTTTCACGGTGATCATGTGGGTGGGCAGCTCCTTGAAGACCTGCTGGAGTTCACCCGCGCTGGTGGCCGAGTAATACTTGCCGCCCGTCATATCGGCGATCTCCTGAAGGGTCCGTTCATCGATCCCGCGGAAGAACCCGGCTCCGCCCCCGCCGCCGCCGAACTCGCCCTGCGGCCGGTAGAAACTGAGGCTCCCGCTGCAATCGGGCAGCGAGCCAGGGTTGGCGGTACCGAAACCGATCGTATAGATTCGGATTCCGCGCACAACGGCCTCCTGAGCAGCATCCAGGGGCAGAGGCCCGGAGTTGCTCACCCCATCCGTCAGAAGAACGATAATGGCCGGGATGTAATCCCCGGTGGCAGGGATCGCGGCCCCTGCCGCCTGCCCGGCGGGATCCAGGGGCGGCACTTTTGGATCGAATTCAGCCAGGCCTTCGATGCTCTTGAGGATACCGCTTCCGATGGCGGTCCGGCGAGCCGTGATCAGCCCCTCGATGGCATCCCGAAGAATCTCCTGGTCATTGGTGGGAGGCTGTACCAGTTCTGCAAAACCGGCGAAGGCCACGATCCCGATCTGCGTGCTTGGCTCCTGTTTCTCTATAAAAGCCAGGGCAGCCGCCTTGGCAGCTTCGATCCGGTTCGGCTTGATGTCGGTGGAACACATGCTGCGTGAGACGTCCATGGCCAGCAGGATGGTGGCCCGCCGGGAGGGTACCTGCACCTGCGCGGTGGGGCGGGCCATGGCGCCGACCAGTGCAAGCAATGCCAGGGTAAAGGCTGCAAATGGCAGATGTCTGCGCCAGCGCGAGGAGCGCGGCAGGGCGGCGCGCAACAGGCTCAGGCTGGAATAACGCACTGCATACCGCCGTCTGCGCCGGAGGATCCAGATATAGGCGGCGATCAGGAACGGTATAAAAGCCAGG
>CAYMQX010000079.1:0-9977 GCA_964392495.1 uncultured Anaerolineaceae bacterium | reverse complement strand
TTCTCAAACAGGTGATTATGGAGAAACTCAACATCCTTCCGTGTGATCTCGAGGGAAGTCCAATAGTCGGAGGAAAGCAAAGAATTGCGAGCCATTGAGAGCCTTGTAACGTGGAATATGTCCTGCCCAGTCAGGGCGACAGTGATTAATTATACCTTACCTTAAAGCGCCTGCATCACGCATACAGCCAGGACGAGGAGACGATGCGGAAGTCTTCTGATCCATGGTTGATGCGTCGAGGCATATATGGCTTCAGGGGCCTTATGAGGCCTGCTCCGGCTTCTGAGGAGTATATGGTTCACGCAGACGAACCGGACCTTCCTCCGCGCGAACCCGCAGGTTAAGGATCTCCACAAAGACGGAAAAGCCCATGGCAAAATAGATGTAGCCCTTGGGGATATGCTGGTGGAGGCCTTCCACAATAAGCGTGAAGCCGATCAGCAGCAGGAAACTCAGAGCCAGCATCTTGATGGTGGGATGTCCCTCCACGAAATTGCTCAACGGACCAGCGAGGAAGATCATCACCGCGGCAGCCAGTATTACGGCAATGATCATGATCGCCAGCTCGTTGACCATCCCGACAGCGGTAATGACAGAATCCAGGGAGAAGACAATATCCAGGATCATGATCTGGGCTATGACACTCCAGAAAGCCGCTCTTACCTTGACCGAGGTCTTTCCCTCCTCGCCTTCCAACCTCTGATGGATCTCATGGGTGCTTTTCCAAAGGAGGAAAAGGCCGCCAGCCAACAGGATCAGATCACGACCGGAGAGCTGGAATTTTCCGATCATGAATAACGGCTCGACAAGGCCAATGACCCAGGAGAGGGACAATAACAGGAGGATACGGGTGATGACGGCCAGGCTGATGCCGACAGTGCGTGCACGCGGGCGCTGTTCCACAGGGAGCTTGCCTGCAAGGATGGAGATAAAGATCACATTATCCACACCCAACACAAGCTCCAGGGCAATCAGGGTGAGCATGGCGATCCAGGTTTCGGGCTTCAGAAAGATATCCATATCGGGTTCCTTCAGAAAAAAAATGGATGAGAATCTTGTTGGGGACAGGAGGATCAGGTATGGGGCTGCGTGGAAGCGGAGGCCCTGACATCCGACTGTATTTTAAAGCCTTGAGGCATCTCTGCATACACTCCACGCATATCAGGAGGAAGGGATGCGGCCAGTGTGAACATCAGCCGCTCCGTCAGCGAGATAGGGGTATCCAAAGCACGGGGCAGCAGAGGCGGAAGCAGGCATACGGTAACGCGAGTGCGCCGCGGGAAGTTTCGAAAGAACCGGTCTGTGCCGACGATCGCCATCGGGACAAGAGGGCAGCCGGTTTCGATGGCAAGGCGTGCAGAACCGGTCTTGGCGACGGCAAGACCACGTCCCCGGGAGCGCGTACCCTCCGGGAACATTCCAAGCGTCTGACCGTGCTCCAAAACACGTGCGGCATGTGCGCGAGCCCATTCATCGCGGCCGCCGCGATGTACCGGGAAGGCGCCCAGGTTACGGAAGACCGCCTCCACCACAGGGACGCGGAACAACTCAGCCTTGCTCATGAAGAAGATAGGGCGGGGAAGGGAAAGCTGCATGGGAAAGACATCAAAGTTGGTGACATGATTGGCCGCGACGATGACCGGGCCTCCCAGCGGGAAGTTTTCCAGACCCACCACCTCCATTTTCATGAACAAGCGGAAGATCAGGCGCGCAAGCGCTACGATAAAACGCCGCAACGGGGTTGCGTGAAAAAAGAAGCGCTGACGATCCCGGGTCTCATATTGCGATGATTCCATGCAAACGGCTCTCCAGACGAAATGCGATTATACTAGAGGGCGGAAACTTGCAGATGCGGTTTGCAAGCCGTGATCTGAGAAAAAACCCAGGAGCTTACAATGGATACCATGATCGAAAGCATTTCGGCCCTCGAAATCCTTGATTCGCGCGGCAACCCCACCGTGGAGGTGGAGGTGACACTGGCAGATGGTGCCTGGGGGCGTGCGGCAGTGCCCTCCGGAGCATCGACAGGCGTACACGAGGCGCTGGAACTGCGCGACGGCGATAAAAAGCGCTTCCTTGGCAAGGGCGTCAGCAAGGCGGTGGCGAACGTGAACGGTCCGATCTCCGAGGCACTGTTCGGGTGGGATGCGGCGGAACAGAAGGCGATCGATGCGGAGCTGATCGCCCTGGATGGGACACCGAACAAATCCAACTTTGGCGCCAATGCCATTCTGGGCGTCAGCCTGGCAGTGGCCAAGGCCGCTGCCAACTCCTTTGGCATGCCCCTCTATCGTTATATTGGAGGGGTGTACGCCCATGTACTGCCGGTCCCGATGATGAATATCCTGAACGGCGGGGCGCACACAGCCTGGCAGTCCACAGATATGCAGGAATTCATGGTGATGCCCTTCGGTGCGCCGAACTTTGCGGAAGGCCTGCGATGGGGAGCGGAGATCTATCACGCCCTCAAATCGGTACTCAAGGAAAAGGGCTATGTCACCCTGGTGGGTGACGAAGGCGGTTATGCGCCCTCCCTCAAGGCCAACAATGAGGCCGTGGAGGTTATCTTGAAGGCGATAGAGAAGGCCGGCTTCAAGGCGGGCCGCGGGCAGGAGGTGGCCCTGGCACTGGACCCGGCAGCCTCGGAATTGTTCGAGGACGAGACCCGCACCTACAACCTGCGCAAGGAAGGCAGGAAACTCACCGGGGAGCAGATGGTGGAATTCTGGGAAAAATGGGTGAAGGATTATCCGATCGTTTCGATCGAGGATGGGCTCGCACAGGACGATTGGGCATCCTGGCAGCTCATGACAGCGCGATTGGGGGACGAGATCCAGATCGTGGGAGATGACCTCCTGGTGACCAACCCGGAGCGTGTACAGCGGGCCATCCAGACCAAGGCGGCCAACGCTCTGCTGGTCAAGCTCAACCAGATCGGTTCCCTGAGTGAGACGATCGAGGCGGTGGAGTTGTGCCATCGCTCCGGCTGGAGGGCAGTCACCAGCCATCGTTCAGGCGAGACAGAGGACGCGACGATCGCGGATCTTGCCGTGGCGCTCAATACAGGCCAGATCAAAACCGGAGCGCCGGCGCGCTCCGACCGGGTGGCCAAATACAACCAGTTATTGCGGATCGAGGCAGAACTTGGGGACACGGCTCATTATGCAGGCTGGTCCGCACTGAGATAATAGAAGGCGAGCCTCGTCCCAGCGAATGGAGCGAGGCAGGATACAAACGATCACGAACCCCTCCCAGGATCAGGGAGGGGTTCTTCTTTGCCGGGATTATTGTTGAAAACAAAGTCAGGAATAGGATCGAAGCATGAAAAAAGGAGGTCTTGAAAAAAGACAAGCCGGTTTTTTTCCAACCCAGAGTTCCGAAACAGGGGCCTCCATTGAAGATCCTCCGGCCCTACCATGCCAGAACTTATCTATTAATTTCAGTTAAAGATATTGACAAATTCATTAATTATGCTATCATAATTAACAAAGTCCGCCACCCGAGAGTATACACTTCCCCCGTGAGCGCCTACTTTCACTTCATTCCGACCCGCAACGTTAAGAATATTAACAAACATGCCGCCCTGGACCTAATTCGCTTTTCCCCAGGCGGTATTTCGCGCGTCAAGCTGGCGAACCGGATGAATATCACGCGGGCGGCGGTCAGCATGATTATCAACGATCTGCTGGAATCGGGTGTGATCTGCGAGACCACCAACGACCGCTCCGGTTCGGGCCGCCCCCCCATCAACCTGAGCATCAATCCGGGACGCGGGTTGGTCGCCGGCATCGACATGGGAGCCACGCACATGGGCGCAATGATCGCCAACTGCGCGGCCCAGGTGATGGAAGAAAAAGAGACGGTCATCGACATCGCGAGGGGTCCGGCTGCCTGCATAGAAGAGGCGGATGCATTATTGCGCGAGGTGACAGAAAAGGCGGGAGCCCGCATTGAGGATTTGCTGGCCATCGGCCTGGGCGTCCCGGGGCCGATCCAGGCGGAGGCAGGCATGGTCGTGGCTCCGCCAATCATGCCGGGATGGGACCGTTTTCCGATCCGTGCAACCCTCGAAAAGCGCTGGAAGCGGCCCGTATCACTTAACAACGACGCCGAATTGGGCGCAGTCGGCGAATGGGCATACGGCGCGGGGCGTGGGGTCCATAACCTGGCCTACATCAAGGTAGCAACAGGAGTAGGGGCCGGGCTTCTACTGGATGGGCATACCTATCGCGGGGCGACCGGCTCGGCGGGAGAGATCGGACACCTGACCGTGGATTTTGACGGTGAGCTCTGCACCTGCGGAAACCGCGGCTGCCTGGAAACATTGGCCAGCGGCCCTGCCATCGCGCGGCAGGCGCAGCGTGCGGTTTCAGCCGGCCAACAGACGCAGCTAAGCCTGCCAAACAACGGGCATTCCATTACGGCATCGGAGGTAGCCTCAGCAGCCAGCCAGGGCGACCTGCTCTCCCAGCGGATCATTGCGGAGGCCGGCGAGCAGTTGGGGATCGCGATCGCCAACCTGGTAAACCTGATCAATCCCAATATGGTGGTGGTGGGCGGCAGCGTGGCACAGATCGGAGACCTGTTCCTGGAGCCTGTGCGGCGCGAAGTGCAGCGACGCAGCCTGCCAGCCTCCGTGCGGGCGGTGCAGATCACCACCGCTCTGTTGGGGAACCGTTCCAGCCTGCTGGGGGCGGTAGTGCAGGCGCTCTCCATCGGCTTGCACAAGATCGCCGACCAGAGAGGCGGCACTGTAAAGCAGGATGCCGCCCGGCTCGCGGCCGCACCCTGAGGCATTGATCGCTTACCCCCTGATGAGAGTATAATTTAGACACCATACTCTCTCGATTGGAGGAACCCATGGCTAGTGTAACGTACTCAAATGTCGTCAAGAAGTTCGGTGAGGTACTGGCAGTCGACAACATGAATTTCCATGTTGACGACAAGGAATTCCTTGTCCTGGTCGGGCCTTCCGGATGCGGCAAGACCACTGCGCTACGGCTGCTGGCCGGGCTGGAGGAGATCAGTTCGGGCGAGATCAAGATCGGGGACCGGGTTGTGAACGATGTGGCGCCCAAGGACCGCGATATCGCCATGGTCTTCCAATCTTACGCCCTCTACCCGCACCTCTCGGTATATGACAACATGGCCTTCGGCCTGAAGCTGCGCAAGGTGGCCAAGGATGAGATCAAGCGCCGGGTTGGCGAGGCGGCGGATGTCCTGGGCATCACCGACCTGCTTCAGCGCAAGCCGCGGCAACTCTCCGGCGGCCAGCGCCAGCGTGTGGCAGTGGGACGCGCGATTGTGCGCGAGCCGAAGGTATTCCTCTTCGATGAACCGCTCTCCAACCTGGACGCCAAGCTGCGCGTGCAAATGCGCGCCGAGATCAGCAAGCTGCACCAGCGCCTGAAAACCACCTTCATCTATGTGACGCATGACCAGACCGAGGCGATGACGATGGCCACCCGCATTGCGGTCATCAACAAAGGCAAGCTCCAACAGATCGACACTCCCCAGAAACTGTATGACACACCCGGCAACCTCTTTGTTGCCGGTTTTATTGGCTCCCCTGCCATGAACTTCTTTCCTGGCACACTGCGCAAGGAAGGCGGCCGGTTGTGTGTGGATACCGGCGACTTCGTGATCCCGATCCCGGCTTCCAAGGCGGCCCCGTATGAGAACTCGGTGGGAAAGAACATTATCTTCGGCATACGCCCGGAGAACATCCATGATGCCGAGTATACGCCCCAGAATATCGATGCCGAGCCGGTCAAGGTCCGTGTGGATGTGACCGAGCTGACGGGAAAAGAGATCCTGCTCTACCTGATCAGCGGCAAGAATTCGTTTGTCGCCCTGGTAGATCCCCGCTCGAAGCTGCGCTTCGGGCAGGAGGCAGAGATTCGGTTCGACATGGACAACTTCCATATCTTCGACGCCGCCACGGAAGAGGCCATTCGTTGATCCCATACGAAAGGAGGTGGTAACCGCGACGGAACAGCAGCAACCCCGATTCATGGATACGATAACAGGATCTATCAACAATATCTAGAGGAGTTAAGAGAATGAAAAAATCAATGTGGACGCTTTTCAGCCTGCTGCTGATCGCCAGCGTCCTGCTTGCCGCTTGCGGAACCCCCGCAACCCAAGCTCCTGCTGCAACCCAGCCCCCGGCTGCCACCGAAGCACCCACTGAAGCACCGGCTGCCACCGAACCGCCCGCCGCCGAGCCCACCGAAGTGACCCTCTGGCACGCCTACGGCACGGGATCCGCAGAAGAGACCGCCCTGACCAAGCTCATTGAGCAGGCCAAGACCGATCTGCCCAATATCACGATCAACGTGCTGCAGGTCCCCTTCAACGATATCTTCAACAAGTATCGCACCGATGTGGCTGCCGGCGGCGGCCCTGACCTCTTCATCGCCCCGAACGACTCCCTGGGCGACGATGCCCGCAACGGCCTGATCGCCGACATCACCGATCTGGCCGCTGGAAAACTGGGCGATTACTCGCAGCTCTCGATCGATGGCATGACCGTGGAAGGCAAGCTGTACGGCATCCCCGAATCGCTGAAGGCCGTGGTCTTCTGGTACAACAAAGACCTGCTGGCGACCCCGCCTGCCACCACCGATGAGCTCAAGGCTCTGATGGAAGGCGGCACGGAAGTCTCCATCAGCTATGGCTGCTACCACCACTACGGCTTCTTCAATGCCTTTGGCGGCCGCATTTTCGACGAGAACTGGAAAGTCGTTGCCGATGAGAACAGCGGCGTGGCCGATGCCATGAGCTACCTCAACGACCTGTACCAGATCTCCAAGAAGAACGGCTGGCCGAAGACCGACAGCGACGGTCTGGCTCCCTTCACCGAAGGCAAGGCTGCGGCCATCACCAACGGCAACTGGGCGATGGGCGACTACTTGAACGCCCTTGGCGACAAACTCGCCGTTGCGCCCCTGCCGGCAGGCCCCAAGGGTCCTGCGACCCCGTTCCTGGGCGTGGATGGCTTCTACTTCAGCCCGAACAGCCAGAATATGGATGGCGCGCTGCAGGTGGCTCTCTACCTGACGAACAAGAATTCGCAGGAAGCCATGATGAACGACGCCGGTCACGTGCCCGCCAACACCACTATAGAAGTGACCAACCCGTTGATCCAGGGCCTGCTGGATGCCTTTGCCAACGGCTACATTCGTCCGCAGGTCCCACAGCTCGGCCTCTACTGGAGCAACTTCTGCGGAACCGATGAGGTCTTCGAGAAGGGCACCCCTGCGGCGGACTGGGTAAAGACCGCGACCGAAAACTCCAACAAGTAAGACCGCACAAGCCATACACAGGAGCGGGCAGGAACGACTGCCCGCTCCTGTCCTTTGGCCTGCGGATATCACTGTGCAGGAGATACGAATATGGGCACAACCACGATGAACATAAATTTGGCCAATTCATCCAGACGGGCCAGATTACAGAAGGCGGTCCTTCCGTATCTATATCTCCTGCCCGCCTTCGCAGTGATGGGCGTGATCACCTTCTATCCATTGATCTACCAGGTGATCATTTCCTTTACGGACTTCCAAACCAAAGACCTGCTGCTCCAACTGAACTCACCCAAGCTGAACAATGTAGGCTTTGAGAACTATATCGATATCATCACCGGAAAGCTGCCGGTGCAGAACTTTGAATTCTTCCGCGTCCTCACCTACAATCTGTGGTGGGCCATCACCAACGTGATGGTGCATGTCCCCGCCGGGGTGTTGATCGCGGTGCTGCTGAACGTCCCGGGATTGTGGGGCAAGAAGATCTACCGGGCGCTGTATGTTCTGCCGGTGGTCGTTCCGCCCATCGTGGTGGGAACGGTATGGCGCAATATCTTCGACGAGCAGTACGGCGCCATGAACCAGTTCCTGACCGCGGTGGTGCATCTCTTCGGGCAAATGGACCCGGTGCGCATCCGCTGGCTGAATGAGTATACGCCGCCCATTCCCTGGCTGCTGCCCAACGGGCCGCTTACACTGGCCTATTACGCCATGATGATCGCCAATTTCTGGCTGGGCTGGCCTTTTATGACGCTGGTCGCCACCGGCGCACTGCAAAGCATCCCGAAGGACCTGTACGAAGCCGCCTCCATTGACGGCGCTTCCGGCTCACAGCAGTTCTGGAACATCACGGTCCCGCTCTTGAGGCCAGCCATGATCCCGGCGGCGATCTACGGTTTCACGCTATCATTCAATCTGTTTAATTTCGTTTATTTTATGACCGGTGGAGGACCGGCCCGCTCCACCGAGATCCTGGTTACCTTCGCCTACGACCTGATCCGCAACCTCAGGTTGTATGGAGTGGCAGCGGCGTTTGCGGTCATCGTATTCTTTGTAGCGCTGACCATCTTCCTGATCACGAACCGGATCACCCGGGCGACTGAAAGCTACGGGGAGGCGTAAAATGACCACTGCATCGACCACCAAAAGCAAGAATCCGATCGCGCGATTCCTGAGCATGAACACCTCGGGGGAAACCAGCGGGCGGGACCTGCCGCTGTGGAAACAGCTCCTGCTCCAACTCCTGACGCTCTTCATCGCTGCCGAGGTGCTGTTCCCGATCATGTACATTGTCACGCTGTCCTTCAGCTCCAAGACCACGCGTCCCTCGGCTCTTGAACTATTCCCCAAGGAGATCTCGTTCACCGCCTACCGACAGGTGCTGGATCATCCCACGGCGAATCCGGTCTCCTTCCTGGAACTCCTTCGGAACAGCTTTCTGCTGTCCTTTGGGGTGGGTCTGGCAGCGCTGCTGATCGCGGTCACGGCAGCCTATGCCTTCTCGCGCTTTAAATTCAAGATGCGCCAGGTCCTGATGGTGCTGGTGTTCGTCCCGCTGCTGATGCCCGCGATCGGTCTATCGGCCCCGCTCTACCTGCTGATGAACAACTTCCGGGTGGTTAACTGCAGCAAGGAAGTGACCGCGATATATCCATTTACCGAATGCGACAAGACCGGGAAGGTGATCTTTAATCTGCGCGATTCGCTTCTGGGGGTGGGTGTAGCCATGATCGCGGGAGCGCTTCCTTTTGCAGTATGGAATCTGAAGGGCTACCTGGACACGATCCCGAAGGAACTGGAGGAAGCTGCCATGATCGACGGCGCGGATCCCAACCAGATCTTCTGGCGGATCGTGCTTCCCCTGGCGATGCCTCAGCTGGCAGTTACCTTTTTCCTGGGATTCATCGGGCACTGGCAGGAGTTTGCGCTTCCCTGGCTGTTCCTGACGAAGCCACAGGACTATACGCTCGCCATGACGCTGTATAACATGACGGGCCAGTATGCGAACAGCATCCCCTGGAACCGATTTGCGGCCATGGCAATCATCGTGGCGCTACCCGTAGCGATCATATATATCGCCTTGCAGAAGAACATCGTCAGTGGCCTCACGGCCGGCGGCGTCAAAGGCTGAGCATGGTGGAGGGGCGAGCTTACGAAACCTCGCCCCTTCCTTTTCTTCCGCCAGACTGAAAACAATTGTGCCGCGCTTCATCCCCATCCTGTTGATCCTGATGCTGGCCGCCTGCGCGCCGGCCTCCCCAGCACCGGTTCCCACCTCCGCTACGCCGCCGCCATCCCCCACACCTGAAACCCCTGCGCTCCCCTGGTGGCGCGAGGCTGTTTTTTATGAGGTATTTGTGCGTTCCTTCCAAGACAGCAACGGGGATGGCATTGGCGACTTCAATGGACTGGCGACGAAGCTGGATTATTTGAACGACGGCAATCCGGCCACTCACACAGACCTGGGCATCACAGGGCTCTGGCTGATGCCCATCCATCCCTCTCCATCGTATCATGGTTATGACGTAACCAATTTCTACGCGGTCAACCCGGAATACGGCAGCATGGAGGACTTCAAAAACCTGCTCTCCGAAGCACACAGGCGCGGCATCCATGTGATCATTGATCTTGTGCTGAACCATACCTCCATCCGGCACCCGTTCTTCCAGGACG
>CAYMQX010000078.1:5418-10032 GCA_964392495.1 uncultured Anaerolineaceae bacterium | reverse complement strand
AACGGCGTGGACCACCTGACGAGCGGGGAGGTGTTGATCCACAGCCCCGAAGGAACGGTCTCGGTGCACGCCTTGAGCGAGGATGCGCTGGCGATATGGCGCGGGCGGGCGCTGGGGATCGTGTACCAATCCTTCCAGCTTTTGCCCATGCTTAACCTGGTGGAAAACATCACGCTGCCCATGGACCTGTGCGGGCGCTACAACGCGCGCAGCAGCAGGGAGCGCGCCATGGAACTGTTGAAGCTGATGGAGTTGGAGGAGCACGCGCGCAAACTCCCGGCGCATATCTCAGGCGGGCAGCAGCAGCGGGTGGCGATCGCGCGGGCGCTCGCAAACGACCCGCCCATCCTGATCGCGGACGAGCCGACCGGCAGCCTGGACTCGCTCACTGCCGACCACATTTTCGAAGTCTTCGAGAAGCTGGCGGTGGAACAGCAGAAGACCATCCTGATGGTGACGCATGACAGCAGCCTGGCTTCACGCTTCAGCCGCCACCTGACACTGGCGGATGGGGAGATCGTGGACGACAGCGCGGCCCGCCAATCGGGAGGGATGGCAGGGTGAGCACCGGGAGCGCGGCAGGCATGATCGAGATGCGCGGCATCGAAAAAACCTATCGCAACGCGGCAGGGGAATTCCCCGTGCTGAAGGGGTTGGACCTGAGCATCGGGCGGGGGGAATTCGTGTCCATCGTGGGAAAATCGGGGAGCGGCAAGTCCACGCTGTTAAACATGATCACGGGCATCGACCACCCCACCGGGGGACGGGTGGTGATCGGCGGAACGGACATCTATACGGGCGTCACCGAGAGCCAGCGCTCCAGATGGCGCGGACGCAACCTGGGGATCGTGTTCCAGTTCTTCCAATTGCTGCCAATGCTGACGCTGCTGGAGAACGTGATGCTGCCCATGGACTATGCCGGCCTGTACGACTTCGATCAAAGGCCGGAACGGGCGCTGGAACTGCTGCGGCTGGTGGGGCTGGAAGGCAGCGCGAACAAGCTGCCGGCGCTGGTGTCCACAGGGCAGCAGCAATCGGCGGCGATCGCGCGGGCGTTGGCGTGCGACCCTCCACTACTGGTGGCGGACGAGCCGACGGGGAACCTGGATTCGCGTTCGGCCTCGGCCATCATCGACCTGTTCGAAAAACTTGCGAGGGAGGGCAAGACCATCGTCATGGTGACGCATGACCCCTCCCTGACATCGCGCACGACGCGCAACATTGTGATCTTCGACGGCGAGTTGATCGATGAAGCGGTCTCGAAGGCGCTGCCCACCCTGCGCCATCGCCACATGCTGGAGATGACGCAGAAGGGGGGGCGGAGGATGGTCGCTCCAGGGGAGGTGATCCTTGAAGCCCATGCCCAGGCAGAGCATCTTTTCATCATCGCTCATGGAGAGGTGGAGGCCCGGGATGGAGGGCAGACCAGCAAGCTGGGAGCAGGGGAATTCTTCGGCGGGCTGGAGCTGCTCGAGGACCAGTCCTCCCGCGCGCAGATCAGTGCCGGTGAGGAGCCGGTGGAACTGCTGACCTATCCGCGTGGGGACTTTTTGGAGATATTGCGGGAATCGCCCATCACACTGGATGCGGTCCGGAAGATAATGGACGGACGCCGGGAGCGGGCAATGGGCGGGGGGGCCCGATGATGCGGCCGCGCTGGCGCAAAGTGATCCATGATCTGTTCGATAACCTGCCGCGCACGCTGCTGGTGGTGTTCTCGATCGTGGTGGGAATTTTCTCGATCGGTGTGATCGCGGGGGCGTATGAGATCCTCGACCACGATATGCCGATCTCGTATGCGGCCAACCAGCCTGCCAACATCGAGCTGCGGACGGCAGACTTCGATGAGGATGTCCTGGCCTCGGTCCGCAACACGCAGGATATCAAGAATGCCGAGGCGCGGCGGGTGTTCAACATCCGCGTGCGGGCGCCGGGCGCTGAAAAATGGACCACGGTGGACATGGCGGTGCTGGAGGATTATTCACGCAACAGCGTGAATCTGCTGTTCCCCCTGCAGGGGGCAGGCATCCCGGAGAAACACCAGGTGGTCGTCGAGAAGGAACTGCTCAACCATGTGAGGACCGGGGTGGGGCAGCAGTTGGAGTTCCAGCTTCCGGATGGCTCGATCAAGACTCTGCCGGTGGTGGGTGTGGTGCAGGATTCGAGCACCGCGGCGGGAGACTTCCTGGCCTCGCCCTACGCCTTCATCACGTGGAATACGCTGCAGTTCTTCGACCAGCCGCAGAGCTTTAACCGGATCTATGCTACGGTGGAGACCGGCGGCGATGACCTGGCGTCCATACGTGCGCTGGGCTCGGACCTGCAGGACAAACTGGAGCGGAATGGGACGCCCGTCATCCGGACGCGCTTCTCGGAATCGCACAAGCACCCGCTGGGGGATACGCTCAACGCCATTCTGTGGATCCTGATGGCGCTGGGGGTGCTGATCGTGTTCCTGTCCAGCTCGCTGATCGCCAACACGCTCAGCGCGCTGCTCAACCAGCACCTGCGCTACATCGGCATCATGAAGTTGATCGGAGGGCGGAACCGGCAGGTGCTGCTGATGTATCTGGCGTTGATCCTGGCCTTCGGTGTGATCGCGCTGCTGATCGCCGTCCCCCTGGGAGGAGCCGGAGCCTACGGGCTGGCAAGCTATATCTCCGAGGTCCTGAACTTCCGCCTGTTGGGATACCGGGTGGTGCCGCTGGCGTTCATCGCCCAGACCTCGGTGGGGCTGCTGGTCCCGCTGATCGCAGGGCTGGCGCCCATCGTGAGCGGTTCGCGCATCACGGTTTTGAGCGCGTTGAGCGGCGAGCTGGCCCGGACAGAGAAACAGGCGGAGGGCGGGCAGAAGCCTGTCCACTGGATCGACCGGATGCAACTGCGCTTCGCCCACATGCTCTCGAAACGCGGGCTGCACCTGCCGCGCCCTTTCGTCATCTCACTGCGGAACACCTTCCGGCGGCGCAGCCGGCTGCTGCTGACGCTGTTCACCCTGACGATGGGCGGGGCGATCTTCATCGCGGTCTTCAATGTGCGCATCACGCTGAACGATTACATCTCGGAGATCGGGCATTACTTCCAGGCGGATGTCTCACTCGATTTCGACCGCCCCTACCGTTTGCAGGAGGTGGAGCAGTTCGCCATGCAGGTGCCGGGCGTGAGGGCGGTGGAGGGCTGGCAGTTCATGAGCGGGGAACTGCTTGACCCGCAGGGCAGGGTGCTTGAGAACCTGAATATGTTCGGACCGCCGGCGGACAGCCCGCTGGTGAACCCCATCATGGTCACGGGGCGCTGGATACGCCCGGATGATATCCGCAAGCTGGTGTTGAGCGAGTCGGCGCTGAAATCCCTGCCGGGGTTGAAACCCGGCGATCCCGTGCACCTCAACATTAACGGCAGCGAGGAGGTCTGGGAGGTGGTGGGCATCTTCAAGTTCGTGGACCGGGAAGGTGTCTTCGGATATGCGCCCTATGGTTACATGTCGCTGGTGAACCATCTGGCCAATCGTTCCTATTCCTACCGCGTGGTTACGGAGCGGCATGACCGTCCCTACCAGGACAGCCTTGCGGAGAAGCTGGACGGCTTCCTGCGTGAAAAAGGCTTCAAGGTGAGGCTGGCGCAGGCCGGGCGGGCTACGCTGGACTCGGCTGTGGAGGGCCTGGACATTCTGGTCACATTCCTGTTGATCATGGCAGTCCTGACGGCGATCGTGGGCTCGATGGGACTGACGGGGACGATGGGCATGAACGTGATGGAGCGGACCCGTGAGATCGGCATCATGCGCGCCATCGGGGCGGACGACCGGGCGGTGATGCGGACAGTCATTGCGGAGGGGGTGGTGATCGGGTTGGTCTCTTTCGGGATGGCAGTGATCCTGTCGATCCCGTTCACCTATCTGTTGTCCACGATCGTGAGCCTGGCAGTGTTCCAGACGCCCATCGATGTGGTGTTCACATTCATGGGATACGGCATTTGGCTGGGGCTCGTGCTGCTGCTCTCTGCATTGGCCAGCGTTCTTCCGGCGCGCAACGCGGCGCGGTTGACGATACGCGAGGTGCTGGCGTACGAGTAAGAGGGATGGCAGGCTCTGAGGGCCTCTCTTACGAACCGTCATGCCTTCCGGATCAGGGAAAAATCGAAGGCAATACACACGGGTTGACAGGCAGGCCTTTAGGACCTGAAGAATACCGGGAAACAAAAAGGATGAAATTCATGAAAAACACAACAGGATTATTTATCTTGCTGGCCTTCCTGGGAGCAGCCCTGGGTGGATGCGCACCGGCGACTGCCACACCGGAGGCGGAGACTGCATCGCTGCCGGACTCGGCGGTCATCGCGGAGGGACACGTTTTCCCCGAGAAGTACACGACGCTGGTCGTCCTGGCAGGGGGGAGGGTAAGCGAGGTGAATGTCTCACAGGGAGATACGGTCAAGGAGGGCGAGGTTTTGTTCCGGCTGGACAGCGCCGCGCAGGCGGAGGCGCAGGTTGTGGCCGCACAGCAGGCCTATGATGCCTTCGTACGAACGGCAGGAAGCGAACACGCCGGAGCCTGGAAGAACTATATGGACGCGCAGAAGGCCCGCGAGGCCGCGCAGAAGCGCTGGCGCGGC
>CAYMQX010000078.1:0-5408 GCA_964392495.1 uncultured Anaerolineaceae bacterium | reverse complement strand
GAATGAGGTCAATTTGCGGGATGTTGAGAACCGCATCGAGGACCGCACTGAAGACCTCCAGGACCGCAAGGAGGACCTGGAGAAAGCGCAGGCCAGGTTCGACAGCTACAAGGACCGGGGGCGCGAGGATGCGAATTATAAGAGTGCCGAGGACGTTCTGGACCATGAGCAGAGCGACTATGACGAGGCGCTGAAGAACCTGGAGAGCACCATTCGTGAGCGGGATGTGCCGCGTGCCGGCCTGGACGCGGCCCTGGCGGCGGAGGCGGAGGCGAAGCACCAGTTCGAGCTGGGATTGGATGGTCCCAACACCGAGAAGCTTGCGCTGCTGGAAGCGCAGTTGGCCGCAGCCCAAACGGTACTTGCCAATTACGTGGTCACCGCTCCCTTCGACGCAACGGTGATGGAGATGAACCTCTCGGCGGGCGATATGGTGAGTCCGGGTGGGTACGCCCTCAAACTGGCGGATACCTCGGCATGGTATGTGAAGACCAGCGACCTGACCGAGCTGGAGGTGGTAAAGCTCTCGGTGGGGCAGCCGGTGACGGTCGTGCCGGATGCGCTCGGCGACCTGACCCTCACGGGCAGGGTGACGGGGATCAGCCAGGCCTCCACGATGCAGGGCGGGGATGTGCTCTATGAGGTCAGGATCAGGCTGGATTCCGCTGACCCGAGGCTGATGTGGGGGATGACGGTGGCAGTCACGTTCGAGGGAATGGAGTAAATGGCCCAGATATGGTGTCGGGACGTGGAATTTGTCCAGACATGCTATTGAATCCGTCGCGGCTTTGCGCGATAATATAAATGCACTCCGATAAAAAGCAAAGCCGGTGAAAACCGGCGGCGCAAAGTCATGGACCTAAAGCGCTTCTTCGTTGAAGCGGCCAGGGCCGCCAGACAATCGATAATGGCAAAACCGGGGAAACCCGGCGGCGCAAAGCCATGGGTCTAACGTCATTCATAACCTGACCAGGACTGCCAGGCTGACCGAAAGGCAAAACCGGAGAAATCCGGCGACGCAAAGTCATGGGTCTTAGGTTGGAAGCTGCCAGACCGCCAGACTACCGAAGAGTGCACGGAAGAACAAGCAGGAGCGGCACTTGGCCGCTCCTGCTTTTATTAAGGTGAATATCGCCCCCGTTCTCTCCGCTGGGGCTGCGCGGTCGCGGATGCGGGTCTCATTGTGTACCGGCAGCCGCTTGTGGTGACATATTGTATAATCGCGGCATGCCCGAACCGCGACCCAGACCGCTCGACCCCGAATCCAAGCCGGAAGACCGGGTGGATAACGCTCTGCGCCCCCAGAAACTGGCCGACCTGATCGGCCAGGAACAAGTGAAGGAAAACCTGGGCATCCTGATCGCGGCGGCGCGCCAGCGCGGGGAGGCGCTGGACCATGTGCTGTTCTACGGTCCGCCCGGACTGGGAAAAACCACGCTGGCGCACGTGGTGGCCAACGAGATGGGTGTGAACGTCAAGGTGACAGCGGGCCCGGCCATCGAACGTGCCGGCGACCTGGCAGCCATCCTGACCAATCTGCGGGCGGGAGACGTGCTGTTTATCGATGAGGTCCACCGGCTGGGGCGGGCGGTGGAGGAAGTGCTGTACCCGGCGATGGAGGACTTTGCCTTGGATATCGTGATCGGCAAGGGACCTTCGGCGCGTTCCATCCGTTTAAAGCTGCCGCACTTCACGGTGGTGGGAGCAACGACAAGGCTGGCGCTGGTCACGGCTCCGCTGCGCGCCCGGTTCGGGGCGGTCTACCGGCTGGACTATTATGACCCGGTCTCGATGCAGGCGATCGTCAGGCGCGCGGCGGGATTGCTGAAGGTGGAAGTGGACGAGGGCGGCTTCGAGGAGATCGCCCGGCGGGCGCGCGGGACGCCGCGCGTGGCACTGCGCCTGCTGCGGCGGGTGCGCGACTTTGCGCAGGTGCGGGCCGACGGTGTGGTGACCTCCAAAGTGGCGCGCGAGGCCCTCGACCTGCTGCAGGTGGACCCGCTGGGGCTGGATGATGTGGATCGCCGTGTACTGAAGACCATCATCGAAAAATACGGAGGCGGGCCGGTGGGGCTGAATACCATTGCCGCCTCCATCAGTGAGGAGCAGGACACCATCATGGATGTGGTGGAGCCTTACCTGCTCCAACTGGGCTTCCTGGACCGTACTCCCCAGGGGAGGATCGCGACGAAATCCGCGTATGAGCACCTGGGCCTGGATTACCGGGATGAAGGGCAGCAGAGGCTGTTATAGGCGGTGCGAATGGAAGGCTTTGGCCGCCTGTTGATGGTCGGAGGCATCCTCCTCTTCCTTGTGGGAGGAGGATTATTTCTTGCGGCGCGGCTGGGGCTGCCGCTGGGACATCTGCCGGGCGATATTCGCATTGAGGGGCGGAACGGCTCATTCTACTTCCCGATCACCAGTTCCATCCTGGTATCCATCGTACTGACCGTGCTGCTGAACATCCTGGCGCGCTGGTTGAACAGGTAATCCACCGGCCTCATGCTGCGTTCTGATTTTGCTTTCCATTTGCAGGGGTTGCACTTCCTCCCGAGCCTGCATTCGTGGAGGTGAGCGTAATGATCTGGGTTGGTGAATGAAAACATCGGATTTTGATTATTACCTTCCGGAGGCCTCCATAGCGCAGACCCCCATCGAACCGCGGGATGCCTCCCGGCTGCTGGTCCTGAGGCGAAGCGATGGGACCTTGGAGCATCGCATCTTCCGGGAGATCGGGGAATACCTGGAAGCGGGTGACCTGCTGGTGCTGAATCAGACGCGCGTCATCCCGGCACGCATCCATGCGCGCAAGCCGACGGGGGGGCGGGTGGAGCTGTTATTGCTAAGGCGGCGCGACTCGCTCACTTGGGAGGCGTTGGTGGGCGGAAAAGGCTTGCGTGTAGGCAGAGTGGTGAGGCTGGAGGGGAGAGACGGAGAAATCCTGGAATTGCAAGCGGAGGTGATCGAGACGCTGGAAGGCTCGGAGCGTGTGCTGCGGTTCAGCGAACCGGTGGAACCCTTCTTTTCGCAGGTGGGCAACGTGCCGCTGCCGCCGTATATCCACGAAAAGCTTCGCGACCCGGAGCGCTACCAGACAGTGTATGCGCAGGAACCCGGCTCTGCGGCGGCGCCTACGGCCGGTCTGCACTTCACCCCGCGGCTATTGGAGGAACTCCAGCAAAAGGGGGTCAGGATCGGATGGGTGACGCTGCATGTCGGGCTGGATACCTTCGCGCCCGTGACCGAGGCGGACCCGGCGGAGCACAAGATCCATACGGAGTGGTGCGAGCTGCCGGAGGCCACCGCCGGGCTGATCAACCACGCGAAGGCGGAGGGGAAGCGGGTGATCGCCGTGGGGACCACCACGGTCCGCACGCTGGAGAGCGCCCAGGTCGGGGAGGATGGGGTGCGGGCCTATATGGGTGCGACCTCGGTCTTTATTCTGCCGGGGTACCGGTTTAAGGTGGTGGACGCCATCATCACCAACTTCCATCTGCCGAAATCCACGCTGATCATGCTGGTCAGCGCGTTCGCGGGACGGGAGCGGGTGTTGTCAGCGTATGAAACGGCCGTCCGGAAAGGATACCGGTTTTACTCCTTTGGGGATGCGATGCTGATCGTGTAGGCGGCTTCATATATCGGCTGACGGGTTCAATGGGGTGCCTGTTTCATCCAGATGGATTGGGGATGGAGCACCTGTGGGGGTGAGGAGAAAACCAGCGCGTAGCCCATGCCTTCGATCTTCTGCTTTTCATCCTCGGTGATCGTACCGGTGATCAGGTAATCGGCGCTCAAATATCCATTGTCAAAGTCCGCGGGATGCACAGGGCGAGGCCAGCGGGCTTCAGACGCAAGAGGCGTTGGACTTCCATATCTTTCCCAACGAGGGAGATAGTATGAATAAGTCCGCTCTTCGAAATCCGGAAAGACCGCGAGAGTCTGACCCTCGTCCATGTGGACGGAGAGCCAGGCGATGATATGGGGAGCGGCGGTCTTTTCGGCACGGTAATAGTCCGCGAGGGTGGGGATGGATGCAAGCAGGAAGAGCAGGGAAATGAACAGGCCTGCCCATCCCGGCGTGAGGCGCAGACGAGGAAATGAAAGCGCAAGGCGGGCAGTGGTCCGTTCGAGCAATTCGGTAACTCCCACCGCGGCGAGGAACGTGGATAGGGGGAGCAGGATCAATAACTGGCGGCTGGAGGCGAAGTATCGTTCGAAAATGTCCAGGCAAAGGATGATGCAAACCTGGAGGAGGATGAGGAGGGGGATGGCGAAGCCCTGCCAGCCGGATTTGCCGCGCAGCAATAAGACCGTCCCTACCGCGGATGCGGCGAGACACATCCCATGGAAGAACCAGCCGGGGATACCGGTGGGAACGATGGGAATCCAGCCCAGCCCGCCAAGGAGGAATTGATGAAAGGGCTCGTATGCGGTGAGGGAGGTGGAATAGCCGGGGAAATTTCCAAAGCCGATCACAGCAACTGCCAGGAAGACCATGATCGAGGCGGCGGAGATGGTCAGCGGGCGCCACAGGGCCGGGCTGCGATTTCGGCTCAGGAAGGCCCAGAGCAGGGCATTCACAAGCACCAATACCGTGAAGACGTGGAACAGGACTCCGATCAGGGCTGTGAGGGTGAAAAGGAACCAGATGAATATGCTTTCCTTTTGGATGGCCTTGAGCACCAACCAGCTTGCCAGCGTATAAAAGAAGACCAGAGGGGCGTAAAAACGAAGCTCCTGCGAATAGCGGACGTGTAGGGGACTGAGGGCGAGGATGAACAAGCCCAGGAAAGCCGTTGGGCGGGGCGCAATCTCCCGGTAGAGCAGCCAGGCAGCCAGCAGGGAGAGGGTCCCCCAGATGGCCTCGGGGAGACGGAGGAGCCCTTCAGAATTGGAGAACCTTCCCACACCCCAGGCGATCACATAATCCAGAGGCATTCCCATAATATGTGAACGCGTGACCTCCAGGGCATGGGAGAGCGTGGGCTCCACACTGCCAAGGGCCACCCCGACCTCGTCCAACCAGAATAGGTCGTTTCCGATCTGGTACAGCCGCAGACCCAGCCCAAGCCCCAAAATAAGCATCAAAGACAGCCAGTCACGGAGGGTCATGCGGAAGCCTGGAAGGGAATTCATGTTCCCATCCCCTGATCCGGGCGTGTACAGCGCAGTTCGTAAAGAGCTGCCACCTCATCCTGATAGATCTGGAGCGCGCAAGCAGGGAGGTAATCATTCTGGAGCAAGGCGTAGGCTGCGCGGTGCAAGCCTCCCGGATCATGGTAGCGGATATGCCACTCAGGATTGACGACCAGCAGGTGAGTGATGCCTTTTTGAAACAGCGCGGCGGTGATCGCCGGCCGGCCGGCCTCGAGGGAGGCGAGCCTGACCCAGATATCTTCCTCGGCATC
>CAYMQX010000077.1:0-10121 GCA_964392495.1 uncultured Anaerolineaceae bacterium | reverse complement strand
AAATTTCACCCAGAAGCGCGCCAGCCGGAAGAGGAGCGGTCCCAACAGGAAGGCGACGATCAGGGCGATCACCAGGACCTCCTCCCACCCAATGGCGAAGACCGGGCGGCAGGCCAGCCCCGCAAGCAGGAGCATGGACGCGGCGAACGAAAGGCGGCTCATCCGGCGAGGATCTCCTTGACGCGCCCCACTTGCCCGTCCACAAGGCGCACCTTGATCCCGTGGGGGTGCCTGGGTGATTTGGTGAGGATATCCTTGACGATGCCCTGGGTGAGCCTGCCGGTGGTCTGGTCCTTCTTTAAAACGATCAGCACCTGAAGCCCGGGTTTCACGTTGGAGCGGAGGGTCCCATCCATGAGCTATGCCAGCAGGCTGCGCACAAAGGTCAGGAAGGACTGCACATCCTCGAAGTTCGTGACCATGCCGACCGAGATGCGCACCGCGCCGCTGGACTTGCCGTCGATGCACACGCGGAAGTCGTCCAACGAGAGGCGCTGGCGGTGGGTGGGTTGGGCGAAGCAGGCCGCCAGTTCCATGCGCGAGATGCCCAGCGCCACCTCGCCCGCGCCGGGGTTGCAGAAGCAGCCCGTCCGCAGCGAGATGTTGACCTGATTGGCGCTGCCTTCCACGGAGCGGTGGTCGAGCGGGTTCCCGTGGGGGTCGAAGAAGTTGACGGTCACGGCGCCGCCGCGGCCTTCCACGCTGGTGGGGCCGTAGATGCGCACGAGCGGCTCGCCGGTGGTATGGTGCAGGGCGGTCAGGCTCTCCAGCAGCCAGCCGGTGAGACAGCGCACGCGCTCGTGGATGACCTCATAACCGATGGACCGGAGGTGCTTGAGGCCGATGGAGATGGCGGGGATGCTCAGGTAATCGAGCGTGCCGTCCTCGAAGGCGGGGGCGCCATCGGCCAGGTAATACTTGTCTCCCTGCACGGAGGCCACGGTGATGGTCCCGCCCGCGAACCAGGGGCGGTGAAGTTTTGCGAGGGCCGGCTTGCGGGCAATGAGGGCGCCCAGCCCGGTGGGATAGCCGAACATCTTGTAGAAGGAAACGGGCACGAAATCGGGCTTGACCCTGGAGAGGTCAAGGCGGTTGGTGGGGACGAAGGCGGCGGCATCCAGCAGCACATCCCAGCCGCGGGTGTGGGCCAGCTCGATCCACTCAAGGGGATGCTGGACGGAGGAGAAGTTGGACTGGGCTGGATAGGCAAAGAGACTGTGCCCCCTGCCTGCGGGGTGAGCCAGTTCCTTCTCGAGGGTGGCCGTGTCACCGCGCATATCAGGAAGCAGCACGGGGATGTAGGTCACCTGTGCGCCGCGGGCGTGGGCGAACTCGCGGATACCGTTCACCGAGTTGTGGTTGTCGAAGGTGAGCAGGTAGCGGCCGTGGGCGAAGGGATAGGACTCGCCCACCAGCTTGAGCGCCCCGCTGGCATTGGAGGTGAAGATCGCCAGGTATTCCTCAGGGTCGGCGTTGAAGAACTGCAATATCTCGCGGCGGGTGTCCTCCACCAGTTCCGTGGTCGCCAAGGAGGTGGGGTTGCCGGAGTGCGGGTTGCCGAAGACGTTCTCCGCGAGCAATTTCTGGTGCAGGCGCAATTGGGAATCGGCGTAGAGGCCGCCGCCTGTGTAATCGAGGTAGATGTGCTCGGCGGTGTCGAGGCGGGAATATTCGGCTCTTCTCAGCCGGTCGATGGATTCGGTCTGGCGGTAGGATGGCCAGGCCTTGAGGAAGGCCTGGTATTCCGGGTTGTTTTTTGTCATGGGCGGGCTCCCGGGGTCAATTTAACCACAGATACACGCGAGGCGTGAGGCCGGAAAGGGAGCAAACCCGGATACCATGGTGCTGCGACGAAGAGGAAAGGCCACCCCGGCATGTCTCCGGCAGGCGCTGATGAATTTCTTAGCGCCTTGAGAATGGCACCATTGCACCGCGCCTCTGTCAGATCGCCCAAGATTCGGGTGGCGGAATCACCGGCCTCTGCTAAAACATCGTATTGGTGTTGGCCGAAGTCTCGGGGACTTCCTGCAGGACATCCCAGTGTTCAACGATCCGGCCGTTTTCAAGACGGAAGATATCCACGACCGCCATACCGCGATCACCGGGTTTGCGGATCAAGTGACTGTGCAGGACCACGTGATCGCCCTCGGCGATGATCCTTTTTATGTCCAGGTGAAAATCCGGAAAGGCCTCTGCGAACCTTTTCACAAAAGCAATAAACGGTTCGGGGCCGTCGGCTGCACCAGGATTGTGCTGCCGGTAGCCCGGTCCAAGATATTTGGCGATGGCTTTTTCAGGCCTGCGCTGGTTAATGGCGAGCTCATGCCACTCACACACGATCTTCTTGTTCGCTTCCAATGCGTCATCCATGGTTCCTCCACCTGTAAAGATAAAACATACCTGCTCCATAGCCATTCACACTTATCAGCCAATGGCAAGTATAACCTTCGTCCACGACTAGTCAATTATTGTCATGGATGCGCCCGGGGTGTGAGGTCCAGGCGGGAAAGTGTTCACGCGATCTTTCCATCGAGATATTCCAGCACAAAGATCTCGCGAGTCAGCCACCCGGGGGCGCGCGGCGAGCCGAGCATGGAGCGGTTCGCCTGCAGAGCAGTCCTGACCTCGATCCACTCCGGGCGAAAGCCGAGGGCAGCTTCATAGTCTTCCAAGCGCTGCTGCCCCTGTTCATCAGAGACCTCACATTCATAGTAATGGGAGGTCATCATGAAGGTGTCAAACCCGATATCCCTGGCAAAATTGTATTCGACCACCGCGCCGATAGGCCTGCCCAGGTGGAGGAGTTGGAGGCCGCATTCCTCACGCATCTCGCGGGCCAGCGTTTGGGCGTGAGTTTCGCCAAATACAAGGCCTCCTCCGGGAAATTTGTAATCACCGACCGCGGCGGAGTGGACGAGCAGGAGGCGCGAGCCGCGCCAGGCAACGCCGCGCACGGCGGTACGATATACAGTGCGGCCGTGGATGTCCACGCCCGGCTGGCGATGGATGACTGTGAGCAGGTCCATGGTCGGGATTGTATATCCAGAGCGATCAAAAACAATGGAACACGGATGGGGGGATATCCAGGGATGAACTGGAACCAGGGAAACATGAGGCTGAGGAAGGAGGTTGATGAGGGAGACGCCTCCTTACGGGATGGCCCAGGGCAATGACATGATTTTTTCTGTAATCCATCTGCAAGCGAGTTTCCCGCGGCGGGCTTTAAAATCAGATCAAACGTTTTCACTGCCATGCGCCGGGGACCCGGGCAATAACATGAAACGCGCGCGAATCATCATCGTCAACGACGGTCACGAGAGAGGGCCGGAACTCCAGGAGCGGCTGCTTTCCGCCGGTTACGAAGTGTTCAACCTTTTCCTGGCGGGGGAGCAGGCGCTGGACCGGGTGGAGGAACTGCACCCGGACCTGGTGCTGATGGATATTGGCATCCGGGGCAAGGTGGACGGGGTCCAGGCGGCAGATACCATCCAGACGCAGCTTGACATCCCGGTCATCTACACCATGTCGCGGCAGGACCACGGACAGGCCACCCTGCAGAGGTCCAAAGCGACCGGACCCTTCGGATACATCTTCGAGCCGCTGGATACCCACCAGGCCGTCAGCACCATCGAGGTGGCGCTCTCAAGGAACCGGCTGGAGCGGGAGATCAAGGAAAGCCGGCAGTGGCTGAGCACTGTGCTCAACAGCATCGGCGACGGGGTGGCAGCCGTGGACGAGCAGGGCCTGATCACATTCATCAACCCCGTGGCGGAGATCCTGACCGGCTGGCGGGCGGAGGAGGCAATGGGGCAGCCGCTCTCCCAGGTGTTTTCCATCTCCGAATCCAAGGCGCGCGAGATCATCGGCGCCGCCTTAAACAATGTCCCCGGTGTGACGCGGGAACTGCAGCCGAACATCCAAGCGCGGCTCACGGCACGGGCCGGGGGTGAGATCCCGGTCGAGATCACGATCTCGCGCATGAGGGGGGGAAAAGGGGCGAACAAAGGCGCGGTGCTCGTATTCCGCGAGATCACCGAACGACTGAGCGCCATGCAGGAGATCCGCAGGCAGGCGAGGCGTGCGGAAGCGCTGGTGGCGGTGGCCTCCCAGTTGAACAAACAGATCGAGCTGGGCTCGCTCCTGAACACCGTCTGCGTGACCACCAACAAGACTCTCAAGGCTTCGGGAACAGCCGTGTTCCTGGCGGCTTCCAACAATGAAGTCTTCCGCAACCGGGCGGTTTTTTCCGAGATCCCCGCCTTCAGGACCTTCGAGGGGATCTCTTTCGAACTGAAGCGGAAAGACCTGGAGAAACTGCTCACCCGCCAGCATCCCGTGACCGTGATCCAGAGCCTGCAGAGTAATCAAGAGCTCCCCTATATGGACATGCTCAGCGGACTGGGGATCCGGATGATCGTGCTCTCGGCCCTGTTCCTGGGAGAGGAGCTGATGGGCACCCTGATCTCCATCTTCGGGGAGGGGCGCCCGGCGATCAGCGAAGATGAGGTCAGCCTGCTGACGGGGCTGGCAGACCAGGTATCCAGCGCGATCCAGAATGCGGAACTGTTCGAGCAAGTCCGCATGGGGCGGGAACGCCAGCGGGTGCTGGCAAAAGGCCTTGTGGAGGTGCAGGAATCGGAGCGGCGGCACGTGGCGCGGGAGCTGCATGACCAGCTCGGGCAGTCGCTGACCGGCCTGCAATTCCTGCTGGAAGGCGCCAAGGGCCGGTGCCAGGAGCCTCAAAGATCGGAACTGGAGGAGATCCAGCAATACGTCAGCGAGATCATGGAGCAGACGCGCGCCATGTCGCTGCGGCTGCGCCCCGGGATGCTGGACGACCTGGGTCTGCTGCCCACGCTGCGCTGGCACCTGGAGGCCTACACGCGGCAGACCGGGATACGGGTGGAGTTTCAGACCGATGAACCCGCGGGGCGATGCCCGGCGGAGATCGAGACAGCCGCCTACCGGATCATACAGGAGGCGCTCACGAACACTGCCCGGTATGCGGGCGTGAGCGAAGTCTCTGTGAAATTGAGGGTGGAAAACGACATCCTCTGGCTGGATGTGGCGGATGCGGGGAGAGGCTTTGACGCCGCGAAGGAGTTCGAGAAACCCACCACGGGGCTGGGAGGCATGCACGAACGGGCCAGCCTGGCAGGGGGGTATCTGACCCTGAGATCCAACCCGGGCCAGGGCACCCGGATCAGCGCGGCGCTCCCACTAAAAGGACAGATCCTGGAGCGGAGGAAACATGACCGTGACAGTGCTGATCGCGGATGACCACCCGCTGGTCCGACGCGGGCTTCGGAACCTGCTGGACTCCGAACCGGACCTGCGCGTGGTGGGCGAGGCGGAAGACGGGCTGCAGGTGCTGCAAATGGCCGAGAGGCTGCACCCGGAGATCATGGTCGTGGACCTGATGATGCCGAACTTGAACGGGCTGGAAGTGATCCGCACGGTCCGGCGCCGCCTGCCAGAGACACGCATGATCGTACTCTCGATGCAAAGAGCCGATCCTTATGTGGTGGAAGCCTTCAAGGCCGGGGCGACCGGCTATGTATTGAAAGACGGGGCGCCGGGGGAGGTGATCCATGCCATACGGGAGGCCCTGAGCAACACGAAATATCTGAGTCCGGGGCTGTCTGTGCAGCTGACAGAGTCGCCTTTCGACAAAGTACAGGATATGTCTCCCGATCGCTATGAGGCTCTCACGGAAAGAGAGCGGCAGGTCTTCCAACTGGCGGCGGAAGGCAGGACAAGTTCCGAGATGGGGCGAGTTCTGAGCATCAGCCCGCGGACTGCGGAGGTGCATCGTGGGCGGGTGATGGAAAAACTGGGGCTGCGAAATCAAACCGAGCTGGTCAAATACGCGATCCAGCGCGGAATCCTGTCGATGGACAGTTAAGCTGCCCCGGCGGCAGACCGGGAAAATACGTAGGAATACGTATTGCGGGCACAAAAGGAGGGTCACATAATATAGTCGAGGAATGTCCAAGCACAAGGAAGGGAGATAATCAATGAAACGGATCATTCAAATCACATTGTTCGCAGCGCTGATGGTCGTCCTGATCCTCGGCACGGTGCCGCTGGTAAAGAGCGGGATTCTGCCGGTGGTGGTGCCGAACGTGGGCTGGAACACGGGTACCACCTGGGAGATGCCGGAGGCGGCGCCGATGGCGTTTTGGCGCGTGCTGCCTCACGTGGGCTGGAACACGGGCCTCGGCTAGGAGATGCCGGATGCGGCGCCGATGGCGTTTCAGCGCGTAGTGCCTCACGCGGGTTGGAACACCTGGAGGCGCCCGTCAAGCCCGGTCATCACAATCGACAAGGGAGCCCAAATGGCTGAATATCTGCTGATCCAGACCCTGGCGCTGGCGGTTTGCATCCTTCTGGCGATGCCGGTTTTGTCGAAGCGGGATCGCACCAGGCCGCCCCAGTCCGTCGCCAGCGTCGGCTGGCACTAGCGCCGCAGCTTTTAAAGCAGGCCCATACGCCGGTTTTCAAGCGCAGGCGTTTTATCCACAACCAATGCCGGCTGCGGTACCAGGAGCCGGGAGCCATAAAAAAAGAAATCCACCGGGACATGGAACCGAACCCGGAAACAGGATCATAAAAAGAAAGCACCCCCTGTGTGGAAACAAGGCACAGGAGGTGCTTTTGCATCAGGAAAAACCGGAGGGGCAGCAGGCTATGCCGATCTTGTTGAAGCGCCGCCGGGAGGGTCACGGAATCCCAACAACCTCCAGGAGAATGGGACCCACCGGAGGCGCTTGAGGATGCATGTCAATATGGTTGCTGTTTCTTTTGCGGCGGTGGAAAAGATGGTAAGCTTGCCGATAAGCGAAGACCGGGGAGCCAACCTCTTCGCGCCCCGGCAGCAGAAAGAATTCCGGCACTGGATGAAAGCCAAACGCAAGGGTTCGCGAGGGGCCTGACATGAAAGATCTATCTCCCAAAGCCAAGACATATATGTTCGCCGTCTATGCGGCGGGCGCGGCGGTCTTCGCCTGGCAGATGACGACGCTCAGTCTGAGCGAGCCTGCCCTGCTGCTGGTCCTGTGCGCGGCGGGTTCCCTGGCTTCGATCTACAAGGTGGATGGGGTCACCATTCGCTCGCACTATTCCATCAACTTCCTGATCTACGGCTTCACCTTCGGGCTGCTGGATACGCCGTCAACGCTGATCGTCATTGCGGTCTCAAGCATCATCGAGGGATTCTGGCATCGCACCAAGTGGTATATCCAGACCTTCAACGCAGCCTGCTATATCGTGGTCCTGTATGCAGCCAGTCTGGTCCATGCATGGATCGTGCCGGGGGAGAATCCCAAACCCATTCTGGAGATCGCGGCCATACTGACCGCCATGGCGGTATTCACACTGCTAAACCACACCATGGTGGGCCTGATCGTCTGGTTCGCGCGCGGGGAGACATTCCGCAAGTCTGGCGTGTTCGAGTTCCTGCCCCTGATGATCGATATGACGCTGATGAGCCTGGGCGCCAGCCTGGTCATCGTCTGGCGCCAGAACCCCTATGGGTTGATCCTGTTCCTGCTGCCGTTGTACCTGATCTACAGCACACTGCGCGTACCGGCGCTGGAGCGGCAAACGGAGACGGACTCAAAGACGGGGCTCTTCAACCACGGCTATTTCATGCAGCAGGTGGAAAACGAACTGCGGCGGGCCAGCCGCTTCGACCGCCCGCTGTCGATCATCATCGCCGACCTGGACCTGCTGAGGAATATCAACAATACCTACGGGCACCTGGCCGGGGATGAGGTGCTGATCAGGATCGCGGCCATCCTGAGAGAGGCAGTCCGCGAATATGACATTGTGGCGCGTTTCGGCGGGGAGGAATTCGCCATCCTGATGCCCGAGACGGACGTCCCGGCAGCCTTCGAACGCGCCGAGGCGATCCGCCAGATGATCGAGCAGACCGCCTTCATCGTCCCGACCAGCGTCACCCCCATCAAAGTCACGATCAGTCTGGGGGTTGCGGGGCGTGAGCGTTTTGACGAGCCGGCGCAGGAGATCATCCACAACGCGGATACCGCCCTGTACCACTCCAAACTGAAAGGCCGGAACCGGACCTATATCTGCGCGAACCAGACCTATGCATCCTTCCAGCGGCAGCCTATCGACCGCCTGCACGTTGTCCCTGCAAATCCTGAAGAGGCGGCGGCCGGACCTGAAGAGGTGGAGGCGGAGAGCTATGAGGCAGCGGAAGCGATTCTGGTGCCGCCTGCCAATTCCGGGTTGGAGGAAACGGCGGAGGAAACGAAAAGCGCGTCCGCACCGGTCCCCTCGCATGACGAGGGAAACCCTGTCCTGGTAAACCTGTACATCGGCCTGGTCGTGGTGGCGGCCCTGTTCCTGTTGGGGTTGGCCATAAAGCTGAGACCCGCCTCCTGGGAGGTATTTTCAACCTTCGACTGGCTGGCACTGGCGATCTGCGCGATCTTCGTCATCCTGGCTGAAATGCTGGCCATCGAGCTTTATGTCAAGCACACCACCGTTTCCACCTCGGCAGTACCGATCCTGGCGGGAACGCTGCTGTTCGGCGTGTTGGGAGCATTCGTTCTGAGCGCCACCTTTGCGATCACGGCGTTCATCAAGTATCGGAGTCCGTTCAGCCGTCTGCTGTTCAACTTCGGCAACCAGATGATCGCGGCCATGGTCTATACCGGGCTGATCGAACTGAGCGGGAGGAACCTGCTGCAGGAAAGTGTATTGTTCCAGCTTCTGGTCTGCCTGGTCGCCTCCTTCCTGGTCTACCTGACCACCACCGTGCTCGTGGCAACCGGCGTGAGTCTTGATTTGCACCGGCCCATGCTGCAGATTTGGAAGGAACAGTATGCCTGGCTGGCGACCTCTTATATCGGAATGGGTTTTATCGCCTATTCGCTGATCTTCGGTTACAAGTACGGCAACCTGGTGGGCATCGTACTGATGACGGCTCCGCTGGTGCTCCTGCGGCTGAGCCAGAAACAGCATGTCGACCGTACGCGGACCATGGTCAACGATCTGCATGAGAAACAGCGCAGGCTGGAGAGGACGTCAGGTGAGATCCGGGCACTTAACAACGGCCTGCTCGACACGCTGGCGGAAGTGATCGACCTGGGGGATCCATACGTGCTGGGACATTCGATGCGGGTGGCGGAACTGGCTGAAAAAATCGCCACACGGCTGGGGCTGCATAAAAAACAGGTCGAACTGATCCGCAGCGCCAGCATGCTGCACGATATCGGCAAACTGGGCATATCCCCGCTGATCCTATCCAAACCCTCCAAACTAACTCCCGAGGAATATGAGAGCGTGAAGAAGCATGTCGTACTGGGATATGCGCTGCTGGAAAAAAGCCCGTCGCTGCGGCCGCTTGCCCCGATCATCGGGGGGCACCACGAACGCTATGACGGCAAAGGATACCCGAACGGATTAAGGAGCCGGGAGATCCCGCTGGAAGCGCGGATCATCGCGGCCTGCGATGCGATCGAAACGATGAATTCAGACAGGCCCTATCGAAGGAGAATGCCGGTGCAGGATATCATCGAAGAGCTGGAAAGGTGCTCGGGGATGCAGTTCGATCCACAGGTCGTGCAGGCCGCCGTCCAGGTGCTGATCCAGCTGGCCCGGGAGGAGGCCGCGGCAGAGAACCCCGAAACGACGCCAGAAATCAACCCGATGGCACTGCCTCTGACGGACAAGTGAGGGACTCCCGGGATCGCCATGATGAGAAACACAAGAGCGGGCAATTGCCCGCTCTTGTACTTTCCACAAGGGTCAGTTCACCGGTCGAGGCCGGCAATCAGTCGGCAGACGAACTCACGGGGACTTCGACTTCCTCCTGCTTTTTGAACTGGCTCATGTAGAGATCATAGTAGGCGCCGCGGCGGTCAAGCAGTTCGTCATGGCGGCCGCGCTCCACGATGTGCCCGCCCATCAGCACCAGTATCTGGTCCGCGCTGCGGATGGTGGAGAGGCGGTGGGCAATGACGAAAGAGGTGCGGCCCATGAGAAGTTGGTCGAAGGCCTTCTGGATCAGGCGCTCGGTGCGGGTGTCCACGCTGGAGGTGGCCTCATCCAGGATCAGGATGCGGGGGTTAGCCAGGGCGGCGCGGGCAATG
>CAYMQX010000076.1:0-10143 GCA_964392495.1 uncultured Anaerolineaceae bacterium | reverse complement strand
AGTTGGTATGCCATGCGCCTCACCGCCCAGCCCGCCAACTCCCGTCAGACCTACGGCTACCATCGCGCCGGCATCCTGGCCGCGTTGATTAATTCCACCACGCTGGTCCTGATCTCCCTCGGCATCTTCTATGAAGCCTGGCGGCGCCTCATGGCGCCCCCTGAGGTGCGCTCCGATATCCTCGTCAGCGTTGGCTTGATCGCCCTCGTCGTGAACCTGGGGACTGCCCTGCTCGTCCGCAAGGGCAGCGAGCATGACCTGAACCTGCGCGCCGCCTTCATTCATCTGATGGGCGATGTCCTCTCCACCGTGGGCGCGGTCATTGCCGGTATCCTTATTTTCTTCACCAACTGGAACTGGCTCGACCCCGCCGTGAGCTTCCTGATCGGCCTGCTGATCCTGTGGAGCGCTTGGGGCATCCTGCGCGAGACTGTGGACATCCTGCTCGAGGCCACCCCCCGTGACGTGGATATGACCCGCCTCGTCGGCGAGATCGTCAAGGTCCCTGGCGTGATTGGGGTTCACGATCTGCACGTCTGGAGCATCAGCCGCGGGCTTCGCACCATGTCCGCCCACATCCTCACGCAGGACCTCCCGCTCAGCTCGGGGGCCGGCATCCAATCCCAGGTCAGTGAACTGCTTGCCCGGCGCTTCAACATCGCCCACGCCACCCTCCAGCTTGAATGTGTCGGGTGCAGCCCCGATTCCTTATACTGTGACATCCACCCGCATCCCGGGGATTGATCCGGTCTCCCGCATCGTTTCGAGGTAATGCACTATGCACATCATCCCGGGGTAAGGCCGGCTCCCACAAAAAAACTTCCCGTGAAAACAGCGCTTCCATTGGAGAGCGCCCTGAAACATGTGGAGAGGCCGCACAGACGGGGGGGCTGCGACTCTTTCGCGAAGGCTTTGCCGCCTTCTCTCTGGGTATAATTCCCCCATGGAGGCAAGATGCTAAATCGCAGGATCGCATTTATCGGCCCCGGCGTCATGGCCGAGGCCATGCTGGCAGGCCTGCTGCGCCAAAACCTGGCCGACCCGGCCTCGATCACCGTCTGCGGCCCGCGGCGCGAGCGCGTCGAGGAGCTTCAAAACCGCTACGGTGTTCTTTCCGCCTCGGATAACGCCGCCGCGTCCCGCGCCGCCGATGTGGTCGTTCTCTCTGTCAAACCCCAGCGTCTCAGCGAGGTGCTCAAAGGCATAAAAGAGGTCCGCCCTGAGGCTCTGATCATTTCCATTGTGGCGGGCGCCAGCCTGAAGAAGATCGGCACGGCCCTCAAGCACAAGGCCCTCGTGCGCTCCATGCCCAACACCCCCGGGCAGATCGGCAGAGGCATCACCGTCTGGACCGCTTCCAAAGAGACCTCCGCTGAGCAGCGCGAGGCCGCCCGCCTGATTCTCGGCGCTCTGGGGAAAGAGATCTTCGTGGAGGACGAGGGCTATCTCGATATGGCCACCGCCCTTTCCGGCACCGGTCCGGCCTATGTCTTCCTCTTCACCGAGGCACTCATCGACGCCGGCGTTCACATGGGCTTCCCCCGGCGCATCGCCGAGGAGCTTGTCCTTCAGACCATTAAAGGCTCTGCCGAATTCTACGAGCAGGCCGAGCGCCACCCCGCCACCCTCCGCAACCAGGTCACCTCCCCAGGCGGTACCTCTGCAGAGGCTATCTATTATCTGGAGAAGGCCGGTTTCCGTACCGCCATCTCGCGCGCCGTGTGGGCCGCCTATCAACGCTCGCTGGAACTCGGACGCGAGCAGCCGATTCATATCCCGAATACGCATGGAGAATCTGAATAGGCCGCGGGCGTTGGAATCCCCGCGGATAATTGCCGGATGTCACTCATCACCGTTACTTCCCTCTCCAAATCCTTCGGCGCGGTGGACCTCTTCGCGGGTGTTACCTTTTCCGTCGCCAAGGGCGCGCGGCTGGCCCTGGTCGGTCCCAACGGCATTGGGAAGACCACCCTCCTGCGCATCCTTGTGGGGGAGGAGGAGTCCTACGGTGGGCAGATCACGCGCGCCCGCGGCCTTCGGCTTGGCTATCTCACCCAGGAGGCGGACTTCCAGTTGGAGGGTGCCCTATGGGATGTCTGCCAGGAGCCTTTTGCCGACCTGATCCGCATGCACACTGAGATCGGGCGCCTCGAAGCGCAGATGGCCGACCCCGTCCAAAGGGATGCGGCCCTGGCCCGCTTCGGCACCCTTCAACATGAGTTCGAGCGGCGCGGCGGCTATACCTACCAGGTTCGCATCCGCCAGGTTCTCAGCGGACTCGGCTTTGCCGAGTCCGATTTTCACATGTCACTCGATCACCTCTCCGGTGGGCAGCGCACCCGTGCCCACCTGGCGCGCCTGCTGCTCTCCAACCCCGACCTGCTCTTGCTGGACGAACCGACCAACCACCTTGATATTGCCGCCGTCGAGTGGCTGGAAGGCTACCTCTCCCAGTGGGAGGGCGCCGCGGTCATCGTCTCGCATGACCGCTATTTCCTCGACCGCTCCTGCAACCTGCTCTTGGAGATGTCCCCTGCCGGCTCGGAGTTTTATCACGGCAGTTACAGTACCTATCTGGTCGAGCGCGAGAACCGCTGGAATCACCGCGTCGAGGTCTTCGAGTCGGAGAAGGGCAAGCTCCTCAAGGACGTGGAATACATCCGCAGGAACATCTCCGGCCAGAACGTTCAGCAGGCCAAGGGCAAGCTGCGCCGCCTGACGCGCGTGGTACAGGCCATCGAGCAGGTAGGCATGGATGCGGTGACTTCCACCAACTGGTCACAACTGGATGTAGAGACCACCACCAGCCCTTTCAGCGTGGAGGAGGCCGAGCGCCGCGTGCGCTCCCTGCGCCCCCCTGTCCGTTCGACCCCCGACCTGCATCTTCACCTGCACACCGCTGGCCGCTCCGGCGACCTCGTCCTCCGCACCCGTGATCTGCAGGTGGGCTACCCCGGCAGGCTCCTCTTCTCCTCGCCGGATATCGAGCTCCGCCGCGCCGAATGTGCTGCCCTCATCGGTCCCAACGGAGCGGGCAAGTCCACCTTCCTTAAGACCATCCTCGGCCAACTCGAACCGCTCTCCGGTGAGGTGGTCCTCGGTGCCAGCCTCGACGTGGGCTACTTCGCCCAGGCGCACGAAGGTCTTGACCCCGATAAGGATGTACTGGAGGAGATCCTGGCTGCCTCCCCCGGTATGCTTCCCTTTCAGGGGCGCGAGTACCTGGGCAAATTCCTTTTCTCCGGCGATGATGTCTTTAAAAAAGTCTCCATGCTCTCCGGCGGCGAGCGCAGCCGCCTGGCACTGGCCAGGCTGGCTCTTCAGGATACCAACCTGCTCCTGCTCGATGAGCCCACCAACCACCTCGACATCACCTCCCAGGAGGTTCTGCAGGCCGTCCTGGATGCCTATGCCGGAACCATCCTGCTCGTCAGTCATGACCGCTACCTGATCGACGCCCTGGCCACCCAGCTCTGGGAGGTTGATCCTGACGAGTCCAGCCTGATCGTATTCAAGGGTTCCTACTCCCAGATGAAGGCCGAGCGCGAGAAGGCAGCCATGTCCCTCTCTGTGGAGCAGGTCGCCGCGCAGGCTGCCCGCGAAAAGCGTCTCTCCCGCGACCCCGCCGCCAGGGAGGAGCGCCGCCGCATCGCCCGAATCCAGGAACTGGAGAACGCCATCGCCGGGCTGGAGAACCGACTTTCCGAGTTGGGCGCGCAACTCGAGAATCCCCCCGTCGACCCGGCGCGTGTCACCCACCTGGGCCGCGAATACGCCCGCGTCCAAAAAGAAATGGATGAGAAACTCAATGAGTGGGAGCAGGTGCAGGGGTAACGCCTCTATTAAGATTCAGAACCATCATGAGTTCATGGCTTACCGCTTGTCTCACAATTAACTTCATTTCCGCATAGGGATCGCAGGCTGATTTTCCAATTAAAAGTTCAGCAAATTATGCGGCACTATGTAGGAGGGTTGGCAACCCTGAAGCTCTCAATCTTGTCAGCGGATGGGAGAACGATCCCTCCCTTGTTCCTGAAAGGAGGCTGGAATGTCCTGGACCGGTCAACTGCGCGGCGATCCGCTCCCCTGGCTTCTGGAATCTGATTCACCCGGCGTGCGTTACCTTGCCCTCAGCCGCGTGCTGGAGGAGGACGGCGCTGATCTGAAACGCCTCCGCCGCAGGGCTCATCGCGAGGGCCCCATCGCTGTCGTGCTGGACCATATGGAGGCGGAAGGTTACTGGGTCAAACCGGGACCGGGCTACAACCCCAAATACCGCTCCACGGTCTGGGCCATGATCCTGCTCGCGCAGTTGGGCGCCCGCGCCGATGAGGACAAGCGCCTCGCCAGGGCCTGCGGCTACCTGCTGGATCAGGTATGCGAAGGCGGCCAGTTCACCTCCATCACCTCCGGCACCCCTGCCGGGACGATCGACTGCCTGCAGGGCAACCTGTGCCGGGCGCTGGCGGAGATGGGTTGCGAAGACCCACGCCTGGACAAGGCTTTCGAGTGGATGGCGCGTACCGTCACTGGCGAGGGCATGGGAGGGGTGGGAGATCGGAATGCCCGCCTCCGTTATTACGGGTACAAGTGCGGGCCCTGCTTTGCCTGCAGTATCAATGGCCGGCTTCCCTGCGCCTGGGGGGGCGTCAAGGTGATGCTGGCCTTCAGCAGCCTGCCTCCCGAAAAAAGGACCCCGCTGATCCAGCGCGCCATCAAGCAGGGGGTGGATTTCTTCTTCAGCATCGACCCGCTGACGGCGCGTTATCCCACACGCCTGGGAGACAAGCCCAACCGCAGTTGGTGGAAATTTGGCTTTCCAGTCTTCTACGTCACGGATCTCCTCCAACTCGCCGCCGCCCTGGCCGGATTGGGCTATGGTGATGACCCGCGGCTGGCAAGTGTGCTGGACCTGATCTGCTCGAAACAGGATGAGCAGGGTCGCTGGCTGCTGGAGTACGACTACCCAGGCAAGACCTGGCTGGATTTCGGCGCCAGAAAGCAGCCCAATAAATGGGTCACCCTGCGTGCCCTGGAAGTATTGAAACAGCCTGCCTGATGCTGCTGTGCAGAAAACTCCAGGTCGAAAGATTGCTCTCCATATCCTGAGTTGCCTGCCCTGTGAGGTAAACTTACACCAAGCCCTTTGGAGAGCGGCTGCCATGTACATCCCCAAATTATTCCATGAAGAGGATCATGACATCCTCCTGGCCTTCCTGAAAGCGAACACCTTCCCCGCCCTCGTGACCTTCGATGGTGAGAGACCCATCGCCTCGCATCTCCCGGTGGAGATCAGCGAGGGCACAGGCGGCTCATTAACGATCTACAGCCACATGTCCCATGCCAACCCCCAGTGGAAGACCTTTGACGGGAAGGAGGCTCTGTTCATTTTTCAGGGGGCTGACACCTACATTTCCGCACGCTGGTACAACCATGTCAATGTGCCCACATGGAACTACATGATCGTCCATGCCTATGGCAGGCTGCGGGAAGTCCGGGGCGATGAACTGTATTCCCTCCTCAGCCGCCTGATCCGGCAGCATGAGGCCGGTACCTCCTACCGCCTCGAAGGCCTCCCTCAGGATTTTGTGCAGAAAGAGATCAAAGGCGTCGTCGGTTTTGCAATGGAAGTGACCCGCCTGGAAGCCGCCTGGAAGCTCAGCCAGAATCGGAATGATGAAGACCACGCGAATATAATCCGTGAACTGGAAAAGCGGGAAGATGCCTTCTCTCATGAGATCGCCAGCTCGATGCTCCGCCAGCGTGGAGGATCGGATGGATAGTAGTTATTGGCAGCCAAAGCGTATCATCCCGGGCAGGATCTCTCACAGGTCACGCTTTCAGCCTGGAAGGTACGCGAGGAGTCTTTAATGGATAAACGCGTGCAGTTCGATTTTGATATTTCCTTCACCAATGGAGGGGGGCTCCAGGGACAGGGCTTTCGTCTGGATATTCCCGGCGAGGATATTTCTGAACGCGATCTGGGAGAATATCTGGTTCGAGACCTGCGTCTGCTGATGACCAGCGAAGTACGCATAACGAATAAAAAGATCATACAGGAGGAGCACAAACGCCTCCCCGCCTATATAGACCTGAGCCATATCATTTATGATGGCCTGGTTACCTACAAGGGTTTGCCCGCCCCGCTCATCTGCGACTATCTCAGCCGTGAAGCCTCCCGCGAGCGCTACGCCCCCGGCACGGAGTTCCAGATCGGCCGCATCGAGATGGTCGCCAATACAGGCACCTATGTGGATTGTCCCTTCCACCGCTACGAGGATGGGCAGGACCTCTCACAAGTGGAACTGGAGCGGTTCACGGGCCTGCCCGGGCTGACGGTCCATATCGATCACCGTCATGTCCTGGAGGTGGGCGTGGATTTCTTCCGTGATAGGCCTCTGAAGGGCAGGGCGGTGCTGGTTCATACCGGCTGGGACGCCTACTGGGATACGGACCGTTATTTTGAGGGGCATCCCTTCATTAATGAGGAGGCAGCCGCCTTCCTCCGCGATTCAGGCGTACGGATGGTGGGAATCGATGCGGTGAACATTGATGACACACGCGGCGGGGAGCGCCCGGTCCACTCCACCCTGCTGAAAGCCGGCATCCTCATCGTGGAGCACTTATGTGGTCTCGGGGCGCTTCCGGAAAGCGGTTACACATTTCACGCCGTCCCACCCAAATTCAGAGGCGTGGGAACTTTTCCTGTGCGGGCCTATGCCCGGTTGGACCAGAGTTTATAAGTAGGAGGACCAATGACCGACACCCTGGCAATTTCCATCACTCAGGGACCTGTTGCCATCCTGCACCTGGATGGCCGTTTGGACGCGCAGAGTCATGAAAGGCTCCTGGATGCGGCCCGATCTCTCCATGAGGCTGGCACGCGTTACCTGTTGCTCGATCTGAAAAAGCTGGAGTTTATTGCCAGCGCGGGTTTGGGCGCTCTTCAGCAGATATTTCTCCTTTATACGCCTGCACAGGAGATCAAGGGCTGGGAAGGCGGAAAACATGATGAGCCCTATAAGTCCCCTTACTTCAAGCTGGCTGGCGCCTCTCCGGACGTATATTATGTTTTGAACCTGGCGGGCTTCCTGCAAAATATCCTGATCTACCCGGATATGGAGGAGGCGCTGGATTCGTTCCCCAAAAAAACGGAATAACCGGGGCGGTATTCCCATCTCCCCGGTGCGCATTCCGGCACTTCACCCCCGTTGAGGCTTAGTCCAAAAAAGGTGTAATCCTCCGGTAGACCTCATATTCGAAGCCTCCGGTGCCGATCACTTTGATCTGCTCAAAGTTCTTTGAGATGAAATCCATGCTGTAGGCTTGATGGTATCTGGCAAAGTATCCGATGACCAGATAGTCTGCTCTAGCTGAATTAAAATACTCGCTTCCCAGTTGATAATTATTGCTGCCAATTCTGCGATAGATATACGGGATGACATCGATGAGGATGGACTGATCGGGAGTGTGATAGATGAAGTCGGTGAGGATCGCAAGTTCGCGCTCGGAGGTCTCTATGATGCTGCCAGGAGGAACAAGCTGGTTGAGAAAGTCCGCAGTCTCATACGGGAGAGTAAAGGAACGCGGTGAGTGTGAACTGCTCTTGCCCTGCCGGTCCAGCACGTCCTCCACCAGCCTATCTTTGAAATTTATGCCTGTCCACAGGAAAAATGTGATTACCGCCACCAGGGCGCCGACCATGGTAATTTCCCCGGTCGGAAAAGGTTTACGATGCCGGATCAGTTCCAGGATGGCCGGTTTGAGTCGTGCCAACGTTTGCAGGATGGATCCAAGCAGGTCATCAAACAACTTGCTGATGAAAAGCGCAGTAACAGCCAGTGGAGCGAAAAAATGCCAGATCCAGGGAAGCGTCCAGAAAACGACGAACCCCAGGCTCAAACCGGTGAAGATCAGGAGAAGCATCCACCCCATGCTCTCAGGATCCTTCTTCAGGCTGATGAATCCGATATATACAAGGGACAGCAGCCCCCAATACATAAAATAGTGTCCCGTGGCTTTGCCCAACAGGGTTTTGATTCCTTCCATGACGGAAGCATCATGGAAACCGTATGCGACCCCGGCAAGCTGGCTCATTTTGGCCTGATTCTCGACAAATACCTCCGTACCGTAGTAGGCCAACTGCCATAGGTTCCATCCGGCGTAACAGGTCAGCGCGACAGCGATAGTAACTACAGTAAGTTTAAAGGCCCCCAGGCGATAGTAAATCAGATCCAGGATCGCAGTCGCTCCGAATGCTGCCAGTCCAAGTACGAGGTACTGGCTTTTTGTCAGAGTAGCTCCTCCCAAGAGGATTCCCGCCAGGATCGCCGGCCCGGCTCTCTTTGATCTGACGGCCTGGTGCCATAGAAGGAAGCCTGCCAGGAAAAAACCGAGGGCCGGAACAATTCCCAGGAACTGCCGGGCTATATAGAGATATCGCAGTTCCGGCAGGCTAATCAGGAACATGATCCCAAAGAGGGCGCCCCGGCTTCCAATCAATGCTTTAGCCGTACGATGGAAAATAATCAGAGTCAATAACCCGAGTAGTGCCGCGACGGCTCTCCCGTTTATCAGGCTCACCCCGAACAGCTTGAAGACCAACGCTGCCGGGATGATTACGGTTGGTCCAATGCTCTGCACTATGCCGAACGTCTGGAATCCATCTGATATCTTAATGCCGTAAAAGCCATCTTCTACGAGCGCGCGCGCCAGCGCCAGGGCGTCTCCCTCATCATGCCAACTGCGCGGATTGATGTCCAGGTTGAAAAAAAGCAGGAACAGGCTGCCGGCGATGAGCACGATCAACAGGATCGTTTCCCAGCCTCCGCTCACTGCCCACTTCCAGGCGCGCCGGTGTAGTTGGGGGCGGCCGCCAATTGTTGTCCATTTGTTTTCTGAGGGCGCTTGATTGCTCATGGTGCTCCCCGCCATTTATACAGTTGATGAAAAAAAAAACGGACCCCTGCAACGCTGCTTTCCACCTGATATGCAATACCCCAACCGGCATTAAAAAAAACTGTCCGAGGCCATCGACTCTGGCAGGTTGTGAGGCACTCGGGACTAAAAAGCGAATTTCACCCTAAAGGAATCATTCGATTGCTTGTGGATTCTACACCCGGTCATTTTGAATGTAAACAGCGCTTTCAACATTTCCATTTTGCAGCCTGGTGAACCCAGGGGGCCGCGGCAGATCGAGTCCTTGCGTTCAATTTTCCGCCATTTCCAACGGCTCGGCGTGGACTGTGACGTCTGAATCCGGCAGGATGGCATGTACCCGGTTTTCAATCTTCTCGGTCATCAGGTGCGCCTCCGTCAGGCTCTTGTTCCCGTCCATGGTCACATGCAGGTCCACGAACCAGCGTCCGCCGGAGGGCCGCACGCGCACTGCGTGGCAGTCCTGTATGCCCTCCATATCCGTCACTGATGCGATGATCCTTCCGGCGATACCGTTGGGGGCCGTATCCAACAGCGCCTGTATCGTGCGCCAGCCCAGTTCCGCGCTGACGAAGATGACGATCAGCGCGACCACCAGCGCCGCAACTGCATCTGCCTGCCTCATCCAGCTCAACTGCGGGATGACCTTCGACAGCGAGATCCCGATTAAGCCTGCGATCACCACGCTCGAAGACCAGATATCGGTTGAAAAATGCAGTGCATCCGCTTCCAGGGCCTGCGAGTTGTACTTTTTGGCAGCCCTGTAAAGGATGCGTGAGCGCGTGAAGTCAATGATGATGGAGCTGCCCATCACGATGAAGGACCAGATGGAAGCCTCCACGTGGACGCTCTTATAGAATAGACGTTGGACTGCCTCATGGATGATCCACGCCGAGGTTGCCAGCAGCAGCAGGGTCTCGAAGAGGGCGGATAGATTTTCTATCTTGCCGTGGCCGAAGTGATGCTCGTTGTCTGCAGGCTTGTCGGCAACCCGTACGGCGAAGAAGGTCATCAAAGCCGCCGCCAGGTCCAGCCCGGAGTGCGCCGCCTCGGCCAGGATTCCCAGTGAATTGGTCAATGCGCCAACAACGAGCTTGAATGTGGTCAGCCCGATCGCCGCCATCACCGAACTGAGGGCAGCCGTGCTTTTCTCTTTTTGAGCCTGGGTATGCGACATGGTTTCCTCAAAACAAAAGAATGAGGACG
>CAYMQX010000075.1:0-10162 GCA_964392495.1 uncultured Anaerolineaceae bacterium | reverse complement strand
GATCTTTCCGGCAATGTCTGGGAGTGGACGGCTTCATGGTATGAAAAGGAGCAGATCAATCGCACCCTTCGCGGCGGCTCCTGGTATAACTATCGAAGGTACCTCCGCTGTGCGGGTCGCAACTGGAACGTACCTGATTTCTTCTACGACATTATCGGGTTTCGTCTGTTTTCCCCTGGCTCCTGAGGGATATTTCTGCATTCTGGTTTCTGGATTCTGACTTCTGCCTGCTGGTTTTCTGAAACCATCAGGATGGCAAGAGACGACGATCCAGAGGGGAGAAAAGGGTTGCTCGCCGAAGGCGAGTCTCGAAAAAAAAATTTCAGAACCCCGTCAGAAAACGGGCGGCATCCTGGAGCCAGTGGAAGGCGATGGCGGATTCCAGCCCGTTCCGGCGGGCGAGCAGCAGCGGAGGCAGACCCCACACCAGCGCAAGGACCGCTCCCATCCCCAGCGCAAGCAGCGGGGATTGCAGGAACAGGTCGCTGTAATGGGCATGGCTGTGCACCAGCGTCCCCAACGCTCCGGCCAGCCAGGCGCTCTGCCGGGGGAGGGAATTGCGCAGCGCCAGCCATAACAACCCCCACAGTGCGAAGCGATACAGGACCTCTTCGAGTATGCCCGGCTGGAGGGCGTCCAGCAGCGCGGCCAGGGGGTTCTGCCACTGGATGGGCTGTCCCTGTGTGGCTTGCAGCGCAAAGACATTGAGGACCGCCAGCGGCAGCCCTGCCAGCAGGCCGGTCTGCACCCCGCGCGCCGCCTCCTTCCAGGCGCCGTTGGCGGCATGGAGCTGCACCGGCCCGCCCTGCCGCATGACAGCCAGCCCGCCGAGGGCGGCAAGGCTTGTGAGCAGTCCACGCACCACCGCCAGCCCCGCGCTGCTTTTCACCCATCCCAGGAACGGGTAAGCGGAGAAGAGCGTGGCGAAGCCCATGCCTGCGCCGATGATCGCCCCCAGGCCGAGCGCCGTGACCCGGTCCAGCCATTGCAAACGATGAAAATTCCGGACCAGGATGATCAGTGAGCCGGACGCGATCAGTACATCGAACAGGTCGAACAGGCGCGGTACATCATAAGCCCGCGCCAGCAGCGTCCGGCCCACAAATATCGCCAGGCCGCCCGCGATCAGCAGGATGAGGGGCGTGTATCTGTTTTTCAAGCGATCATCTCCAGGCAGGCGTCAACCGCCAGCCAGAACAGGCTCTCGCGCACTTTCAGCGCGAGGGTCGCAGCCTCTCCCCCTTGCCTCCCAGGAAAGGGGGCCGGGGGGATGGGTCTGCCATGCTGCGCCCTCAGTCATCCCGGCCTTTCAGGTAGTGGTTGAAAAAATCCAGCGAGGCTTTTTGCATGCTGCGGAGATAGGCTTCGCTGTCCTGCGCCGCGTCCCCGCCCTCCAGCATCCTGGCCAGCAGCGGGCTGGCAAGCGGGAGGTCGGTCAGGGAGAGGTGCCCTCCGCCGGTGAGGTGCAGGCTGGGGGCGGATTCCGGCGCCTCCGCAAGCAGGGCAGCATTGCGCGCATACTGCGGCCATTCGGAGAGGTGGTCCCAGGAGCTGTCCGAGTAGATGTTCAAGACCGGGATGGGGTAGGCCTCCTCCAGCCAGAGGAACCTGCCGTTTTCCACGCCGGTGATATCGTAGAGAAACGGGGCTTCCAGCGCAATGACCGCATCCACATCCTGCCGCTGCCGCCCGACGGCCAGCGCCGCGGCCCCTCCCAGGGAATGGCCCATGACGCCGATCCGCTGGACGTCCACCAGACGGTACACGCCCTCCGTCCGGTCCGCGGCCTTCGCCAGGATGGTATCGATCACCAGGTTGAGATCCCCCGTGCGCGTTTCCATCCAGCGCTGGTAATCGCGAAAGCTCTGCTGCTTGTCGAGCTTCGCATCCTCCTGCTGCAGCTCCCGGAAGTATTCCGGGCTTACGAAGGTGAGGCCCCCGGCTTCGTCCCGTGTCCAGAAGGCATGGTAGGGATGGCCGACCGCGCAGACGACGTAGCCCTGGCTCGCCAGTTCAAGATAGAGCGACTCGTTGCTGGTTTCGATCCCCAGCCCGCCGTGTGAAAAAACGACCAGGGGGAAGGTCCTGCCCTCTTGTGCGTTCTCCGGGAACCAGAAGGAGGCATGGACCCTCCTGTGTTCGCCGCGCGCGTTGAACGTCTCGATGCGGAGCGGGTCGCGGTAGGTGTATCGGGCTGTGGCCGTCCTGTATCCCCCGGTGGGGGTGAGCGCCCGGTGCGGCGGGAAGAGGGCCAGGCCGCCCACGAGGACCGTCAGGGCGATCCCAATTCCCAGCCGGAGGAGGCCCCTGCGCATCCTCTTCATTCCCCGATGCTGCGGAGCAGCGCCGCGGCGGCGGCGAGGTTGGCGAGGGTGATGGCCGGGAACACCACCACCTCCACCATGCTGATCGGGACCCCGAGGCGCAGCATGTTGAGGCTCATCAGGCTGACGGCCGCGCCCATGGTCAGGAACTTCGTCAGGCCCACGGATGCCAGCAGGTAGCCCCAGGCCTGGCGGCGCAGGAGCAGCACGCCCGAGAGCACGCACAGCGGGACGATGAGGCCCAGGTCCATCGCCTGGATGAACATGCTGGTGGTGTTTTCCAGGGCGGGGATGGCGCCCGGTGCGAAGGTCGCTGCGATGCGCCCCAGCCAGGCCAGCGAGAGGAAAGCTGCCACGAAGAAGAGCAGCCCGGCGATCCAGCCGCGCGGCAGTCTTTCGGAAAAGTGTCCCGGGAGGGACTTCAGGTCGAAGGACATCATGCTCAGGATGAAGGCGAACAGGCTCAGGCTGGCAAGCGCCACATACACCAGGAAGAATCTGTTATAGGCTGTGCCGAAACACATCGTGATATAGGTATAGAGGATGAAGCCGAGTGTGCCGGTCAGGAGCAGGCGCCCGCGCAGCGAGCCGCGCCGCGTCAGCCAGAAGGAGACCGCCAGCAGGGGCACACCGAGCGCCAGCGTCACCAGGTCGTTGGCCTGCATCTGGGCCGCCGAGCCGGCGGTGTCCCAGTAATACAGCCCGCGCGCGTGGATGCTGACCTGCTCGCCGCGGAAGTTGGTCAGGGCGTAGGGCTGCCCCTCGCCGGGCAGCAATCCGGCCAGCGCGGCCGCGAAGCTGAGCAGGAGGATGGCGGGGACCAGCCATTTGAGATGGGGGTTGCAGTTCATGCATGTTTCCTTTATTGGGTGGGTGACGGGGTCTCTTGCTGCTGGCGGGGTTTTTGCCGCATCACAAGGACCCCATAGACGCTGAAGAGGATCGTCAGGCTGAGGACGCTGAAGGTCTGCCAGAAGGGAGGCAGCACAAAGCCGGGCTTTTGGATGAAATAGACGAGGTCCGTCAGAAAGTGCGTCAGGACCAGGGGCCAGAGGACCTCCTTCTTGAGCGCCAGCGCCGCGTAGGCAAAACCGACCGCCACGGCATAGCCGATCTGCATGGCGATCTCCGGTGCGCTTTTCCCTGTCAGTGCGTTCATGGCATGTGTCAGGCCGAAGAGGGCGGCGCTGAGGAGCACGGCTCTCCAATGCCCGCGCGGTTGAATGGCTTGCAGCATCAGGCCGCGGAAGAGGGCCTCCTCGGCGAAGGCCACCATCGCTGTGATGGCAAGCACGCTGGAAATTTGGGCGATGCTCCCGACCTGCACGCCGGGGATCGCATTCAGCCCCACAGGGATGAGAGCTACAAGGAAATAAAGCAGGTCGCGGACGCTGTGCAGCGGCCTGAAGCCGGCCCTCTTCCACCACTTCAACCGGGTCAGCAGCAGTGCGGCGATGAGCGTCAGCCCGAGGTTGGCGAGGCCGTAGAGCGCCAGGTTCGGGAGTCCCAGAAGGTGGGCGGCGGTTCCAGCGCCGAGATATGCGATCACCACGGACGCTTCCAGGATGGCAGCAAACCGGTGCGGATGGCGTTCGATGAATTGGGTGAGGTTCACTGGAGGCTCCTTGAGGGATCCGCGCGCTCAACATTCTTGCACGTCAGGGGTGATGACAACCGCAGGACGCCGGATGGCGCAAATTCGGAAGCGCCCGTACCTGTGGATGATCGGGGACATTCTGACGAAGAAACGAATATTTCCGGTTGAGTTACCATGCAAGTCCGCTCCTGATCGTGATGCCTGCTATCCCGGCAGAAATGCCTCGATACAAGCCGAACCGAACAGACACACTATGCCGCACACGGCAATCGCCAGTTCGCCTTTTGTAAAATGCAGGTCCTTGAGCTTGCGCTGCTGTACCCATTCCCGGGCCGGAAAGGTTTTACTGACCAGCAGGGACTTGGGCAGCGTGACGGCGCAAAGCAGGCTGTATGCGCTGGTCTCCCAAAGCCCTATACGCAGGAAAGCGGCATGCGCTTCCCCCAGGGTGACAAAGGGCTCCAGGAAACCATTGGTTCCGGCTGTCCAACCTATCATGACCGCCTGTATCGCCAGGATGACCAGGCCGGGCGTGACGACCCCGAAGCGGGCGAACAGGTTGCCGGCGATGATCAAAAGAAGCAGCAGGCTGTTGGATACAAGGATTGTCCAAAACACGCTCCAGCCCGTTTGCCTCCGGGCCTCCTCCACACCGCTCCATGCCTGTGGATGCGTGAAGTATGCAAGGCCAAAGACCAGCCAGAGCGCAGCGAAAAACCCCAGCCATATCCATAAAGCCCGTGAGACCGGGTCCTTTTTATATAGCGCGCCCAGAATGATGGTTAACATTCCATCCAGACCTCCGGTCAATTCGACAGCGCTGCCTGCATCACCATCAGGGCTTCCCTCCAGTTTGCAGCCGCCAGGATGCCAATGCCAAGCAGGGAGACAATGATCTCCGTCATTGATATCCCTGGTGAGGGGGTGATCCGTTCAGGATTCGTGCGGAACAGGCGCTTGATTTCAAAATGTGACCACCCGTACGATGCGGCAGCCAGCATGATCAGCGCGAACATTTCATACGGACCGCTGCGTTCAAAAACCGCCAGCGAAGGCGCCATACGAGCCGGCATGGGAATGGCGAAAGAGTTCGTCCCCAGGAACAACCCGTAGCCGGTGATGTTAAAGAACGCGATCAGATAACCGAAAGAAAACCGGTTGACGCGGATCAGCAGGCTGCTTCCCAAAATCAATAAAGCCGGCAGTGAATTCGCTTTGAATATTTTGATCCATTCTTCCAGGACGCTGGTTGACGAGGTGTTTAACGCGCTGCGGACCATGTGGGTCCCGGCCCCGCCGCGGAAGAGCCCTTCCGGCAGAACATGGTAGCCCAGGCTCCAGGCGAGCATCAGCAGACCCGATCCAAAAATGGTCAGGCTGATGAGCCGGATGAGCAATCGGGGATGCAGCAGAGCATTTACCAGCCAATTCGCCCTGGCCTGCCGGGGGCTTTTGGAATTTATCATGGTCTGAATCCGGGTTGTTACAGATGGATTTCTTTCCAGGAAATACCCTGTTCCAAACCCCACCAACGCTCCAATCGGCACCAGGACAAACGTAAAATACCGCCCGAGGAGCACGAATCCCACACAGGCGATCAGGAAGGACAGCCCTGTGCCTCTTGCGACCGAAATTTTGATCATGTTGTGCATCCATCGTTCCTTTCCGGGGCGGCAGGCGCAATCGGGAAAAAACACTGTCGAGGGGTCACGGTTTCCATCAGGTGGATCGGTCCATGCCCGATCAGGATCATGGCGGCGGGCACGGAAAGGGTCCTCAAGGGTCCTCTTTATTACGGATTGCCTGCTCAAGGATGGATTTCAGCGAGTCCAGGAACGACCCTGGCGGCAGTTGCTTGGAAATAAAACCGTCCACTCCAAAATCTTTGGCGATCCTCTCATGCTCCGGTTTGACGCTGAACGCCACCAATTTTGCAGATGGACAGCATTCGCGCAGAATGGGAATCAAGCGCTGCGGATAAAATCCGGGCAGGTTCCAGTCCAGCAGGATCGCATCCGGTGAGAGTCTGCAGACATGGGCAAGCAATCCCTCCGCCGACCGGGTTTCCCCAAGGATTTCAATATCCGTCTGCTGCTCCAATACCAGGCGAAGAGCATCCAGCACGTGCCTTTCGCCCTCCGCCAGAAAAATCGTCCCTGCCTTTGCCTGTCTGTCGCTCATGCTTGCAGTTTAAAAGGCAAACTCCCCAACCGCATCCGCAGGTTGGGGGGTTTGCTGGCTGTGCGCCCGGGGGGTTTTCGAACTGGTCACTTGACCAGGCGGCTTCTCAGTGCAATGGACACGGCCTCTGCGCGGGTGGCGGCATTAAGTTTGGAGAGAATGCTGCTGACATGGAACTTGGCCGTGGACAGGCTGACCACCAACCGGTCGGCAATTTGGTTGTTGTTCAAGCCCTGCGTCATCAGGGCCAGGACTTCGCGCTCCCGTTCTGTCAGGCTGACATTGGTTTCGTCGGAGGACGAACGCGTCCTTTCAATGAGTACCTGTTGAGCCTCCGGCGCAAGAGTCGGCCTGCCCGCCGCGGCGGAGCGGATGGCGCCCGCCAGCTCGTCCGCTGTTACATCTTTGATGAGATACCCGATCGCGCCCGCCTGTAATGCCGCTTCGACCAGTTCCCTTTCCTTGAAACTGGTCAGCGCAATGACCTGTGTGTTCGGGCATTTTTCGCGGATATGACGCGTCGCAGTCGCTCCATCCATGCCCGGCATGATCAGGTCCATCAGTACGACATCAGGCCGGGTCTTCAGACAGAGAGCGATGGCGCGTTCTCCGCCCGGCGCCTCGCCGACCAGTTCAAGATCGTCATATGCCAACAGGAATGCGCCCAGGCCGCTCCGCACAACCGCATGATCGTCCACCAGCATCACCCGGATGGTTTTTTCAGACATTTTTACTCTCCTCTTGCGCGATCCCGCTGCGCGGCGCCTGCCAGTGTACCCACAGGGTGGTGCCAGCGCGCACCCGGCTGCGGATTTCCAATTTCGCGCCGACATTGTGCGCACGTTCCGACATGATACCCAGTCCCAAACCTTCGCGGTCGGCTGAAAGCGGGTCGAAACCTGCGCCGTTATCCCGGATCCTCAGCGACGCCCGCCCTGGACCGCAGTTCAACTCCACTGTAACCTGCGAAGCCTCTGCATGTTTGGCGATATTGTTGAACGCCTCCTGCGCGATGCGATACAGGGCATCCTTGATCTCAGGCGGGGGGTTGTGTGCGCAATTGCGTTTGTATTCCACAGACAGGCGCGTGCGGGCGATGAAGGCATTGACCTGATGTCCGATCAGGTCGCCCAGGTCAGTATCCACCAGCGCGGCGGGACGCAGTTCCACCAGCAGGGTGCGCATCTCCGAGAGCGCACCGCGTGTCAACTGGCGCAGCTCTTCCAGCCTGCGGCGTCCCTCATCAGGATTCCGCTCCCAGATTTTTGGAAGTACATCCGCGATCATACTGGCAGAAAAAAGCGTCTGGGTGACTGCATCGTGCAGGTCGCGCGCCAGCCGGCTGCGTTCGGCAGTGATCGCGGCCCGTTCGTTCCTTTCGAAAAGGCGGGCGTTCTCAACGGCAATGCTCAATTGATCCGCAATGGACTGGAACAGCGCCAATTGCGCGGGTGAGAATAAGGTCCCTTGCGAACCGACGATGACCAGCACCCCCAGGCTTCTCTCCCGAATTTGCAGGGGAAGCAGCGCGCCCGGTTCAAGCAGTCCCTGGCCGGGGTCCGGGGCGATGTACATGGCTTTTCCGTCGGCGAAGGCGGATTGACAGGCTGTAAGAATTCGGGACAAATCGCCGGGCGCGATGGGCTGGAGCGGACGCAGAACGTAAGGGATTAATGCCTCTGTCTGTTCATCGTGCAGCATCACACCGGCGCGGGAGGCTCCGACCAGGGCCACAAGCAGGTCCAATGTCTGTTCGAGGGTCTCATCCAAATTCAGGGAACTGTTTGCCACGGCGGAAATATCCAACAGCATCTGCAGCTCCCGCGTCCGCGCCGTGACGCGCTGTTCGAGATTCTGCTGAAGAGTCACCTTCTCGGTGACGTCCGCCGCCACATTTAGGATGCCGGTGATTTCATGGTTCTCGATCAGCGGCGCCAGGAATATGTCCCAATATGAAATCATTCCGCCCGATTCCAGGTGGAGGTTGTTTGTCCCAATGGTTTCTCCGGCCAGTACGCGCTGGAACATGGGCAGGACAATGGATTCTGTGCCCGGCAGGTGTTCGAAATAACCAACCCCCGGCGCAAGAGGCCTGCCTGTCAATGAGCCGTAGCGCGCGGCAAAACCGCCCCAGGTTGGGTTGTATCGCCGGATGCGGAACTCGCGGTCAAGGATCGCCACGCCCATCGGCAGGCGCTCGAAGATCAGCTCCAGTAGATCGGGCATGGTATTTCATTATAGCAATGCGCCCATCCGAAGAGCATTCACTTTAATCCGTGATTTCCATGCCGGATGGCATGTTTTTTGCGGGATATGAATATTGCTGAACGGGTTCCAACCGGGGGACCGGCCGTCCTCCACCGCCGGTCCTGGCGGGGAACGGCCTCACCCGGGTGCCTGTCATCTTTAAAGGCAGGAACGCTTTCAAGTATAAACGATTTGGTTTTGGGCGGTCTTCCGCCCGGCGCGGGCCTCCATCCGGCCCGGCAGGCCCCCCTTGACAGGGGGTGGGTGGCGGCGTAGAATAGTTTCGTTACTTAACTATTAACAGAATTACCTATCTTGGAGGGTTTCGATGAGTGCCTCCGAACCATTGCGGAAGCGTGCGCTGGACGGCTTCTGGGAAACGGTCCCATCGCTCTGGGGTTTCGTCCGTTCCCATATCCGTGCCACGGCCACCCAGAAGTTCGACATCACGGTCGAGCAATTCCATGTGCTGCGTTTCGTGCGCAGGGGCATGTCCATGAGTGAACTGGCGGGCGCCAGGAACATCAGCCGCCCGGCGATCAGCCAGAGCGTGGACATGTTGGTGAAGAAGGGATTGCTGAACCGCACCCGCAGCACAAGCGACCGCCGCTTTGTGGAATTGACCCTGACCCATGAGGGCAATGCCCTTCTGGATGCCGTCTTCACGGAAACGCGCCTCTGGATGTCGGAACGGCTGCGCGCCCTCTCGACCGAAGAACTGGAGGCCGTCATTACGGCCATGGCCGCCCTGAAGAAAATGCTGGACTGAACCTCCCCGACCCTTATGGACCAGATCAAAAAGCTTTTACATTTTGTCAGACCCTACTGGCAGTGGGGTTTATACTCCCTGCTCCTGCTGATCGCCGTCGTCATCATGGACCTCGCCCTGCCGCGCCTGATCCAGCGTGTGATCGACCAGGGCATTAACGGCGGGAATATGCAGGTCGTCATCACTACCACCTTTTGGATGCTGGCGATCTCCGCGCTGCAGACCCTGTTCGCCCTGGCGAATAATCTTTTCTCCATTCAGGTGGGCGAGAGCGTGGCGCGCGACCTGCGCGAAGCGCTCTTCCTCAAGATCCAATCCTTCTCCTTTGGCAACCTCGACCACCTCAACACCGGTCAATTGATGGTGCGCCTCTCCAGCGATACGGCCGCGTTTCAACGCATGGTCCAGGTCTCCCTGCGCATCGGCACGCGCGCCCCGCTGCTGATGGTCGGCAGCATCATCCTGATGTTCGTCACCGACAGCCGGCTGGCGCTGATGATCCTGCCCGTCCTGCTGGCGACAACGGTCGTGATCATCTTCTTCGTCTCGCGCATGGGTCCCCTGTTCCTGACCGTGCAAAGAAAACTGGACCGGCTTAACACGGTCCTGCAGGAGAATATCGCCGGTGTGCGCCTGGTCAAAGCCTTTGTGCGTGAGCGCCATGAAAGTGACCGTTTCGCCGTCGTCAATGAGGATTATGCCGACCGCAACATCCACGTGATGCGCTTCATGGCGACGCTCTCCCCTGCCATGAGCGTCTTCGTCAACCTGGGCATGGTGATCGTCATCTGGGCGGGCGGGGTCCAATCCATCCACGGCGATATCTCCGTCGGGCAGATCGTGGCGTTCATCAACTACCTGCTCACCACGATGGGCCCCCTGGGGATCATGGTCATGCTGGCGAATGTCGTCGCTGCGGCAAGCGCCTCTGCAGAACGCATCAATGAAGTCCTGGACACCCTCCCTGAAGTGCAGGATGCCCCCGAACCGCAGAAGCTGCCTGAAGGAGCCGCCAGGCGCATCCGCTTTGAGGGGGTGGACTTT
>CAYMQX010000074.1:0-10195 GCA_964392495.1 uncultured Anaerolineaceae bacterium | reverse complement strand
TGCTACCTCGCCATCCTGGATATGGACCTGGGCGAGCAGTGGGTGCGCGAGATCGGCCAGGCACTGCGGACGATCCGGCCGGCCATCCGCCTGGTGGTGTTCTCAGAAAAGCACCTCCCGCCGATGCTGGACACCCTGCATCCCTGGAAGCTGGTACACAAACCCTTCCACCGCGACGATCTGCTGCGGGCGGTGCAGGCGGAGCCGGAACCCAAAGGGGAGAACGAAATGGAAACGATCACCTGGCTGCAGGATGTGGCCAAGGCCGCCCAGCACCTGACGCGGCTGACACTGGAAAGCTCCGCGCAGGCGGCGCTGATCACACGCAAGAACGAACTATGGGCCTATGCGGGCGGGCTCTCGCAGAACGCCGCCCAGGAACTGGCGCGGACCGTGGGGCGCAACTGGGACGTGCAAAAGGGCAGCGACCTGCTGCGCTTCATCCGCCTGGAGAGCACGCGCGCCGAACATATGCTGTATGCCACGCGGCTGGCGCCGGAGGCGGTGCTGGCGCTGGTCTTCGATGCGGAGACGCCCTTCAGCACGATCCGCATGCAGGCCAACGACCTGGTCACGGCGATGAGCACGGAACAGGCCGAGGCCGCCCCGGTCACCGAGGAGGACTTCGAGACCTTCGAGGAGATGACCGGCGACGACGGGATCGAGGTACCGCCGATCAGCGAGATCCTCACCGACATCCCCTCCCCCAACCCGAGGCTCGAAGCCCCCGCCCGCGAACCCGACCCGGCGCCGCCCGCCCAGGCGCGGGAGCCGGACCCCAACGAGACGCGGGTCTCCAAATCGCTTTCCAACGCGCACGCCTTTGCGCGCGAATCCTCGCCCTCCATCCCGCTGAGCGACCTGCTCATACCGGGAAAAGGGATCGACGCCGAGCAGGTGAACGTGACGATGCCCTCCCGGTCGAAGAAGCGGCCCGAGACGCCGGTGCGCAAGCCGCGCCCGGACGAACTGGCCGAGACGCGTCCCAGCCCCACCACCGAGGCGGAGCGGCGCATCACGCTGGAACCGATCAGCGCAGGTTTGTATCATCTGACCTACGCCTGCCTGTTGGTGCCGCGCATCGCGGCCCACTACCTGACCGGCGACCTGGCCGACCGGCTGGCGGAATGGCTGCCGACGATCTGCGTGGCTTTCGGCTGGCGGCTGGAATTCCTGGCGGTGCGACCCGAATACCTGCAATGGGTGGTCAATGTGCAGCCCAACACCTCGCCCGGTACGCTGATGAGAGTCATGCGGCAGCAGACCTCCGAGAAGATCTTCAGCGACATCCCGCGACTGAAGCTGGAAAACCCCTCGGGGGATTTCTGGGCGCCCGGCTACCTGATCATGGGAGGCACCCAGCCGCATCCGCCCCAACTGGTGCGGGATTACATCAAACAGGCCCGCGAGCGTCAAGGCATCCTGCGCCCGCGCCGATAAGCAACCCAGGAGTCACCCAAAGCGCTGCCTGCGCAGAGGCCGCCCGAAGCAACCCGCGTCCTCTGCGCTTTTATTTTACCCACCGTAAGCGAGACCCAGCCCATGCCACCCACCCTGTACCTGATCGACGGTCACGCCCTGGCCTACCGCATGTACTTTGCCCTCAGCGCGGGCGGATCCAGCACACGCTGGCAGACGAGCAAAGGTGAGCCGACCGCGGGGATCTACGGGTTTGCGCGCGAGCTGCTGCGCGTCCTGGAACAGGAAAAGCCCGAGTTCCTGGCGGTGGCGTTCGATACCGGCAAGACCTTCCGCGACGAGATCTACCCCGAGTACAAGGGGACGCGCGCCAAGATGCCCGAGGACCTGCGCCCGCAGATCGAGCGCATCCGCGAGATGGTGGATGTATTCAACATCCCCCGGCTGGAAAAGGAGGGCTTCGAGGCCGACGACGTGCTGGGCTCGGCAGCCCGGCTGGCGGCGGAGAAGGGCCTGGGCGTGAAGATCATCACCGGCGACCGCGACCTGCTGCAGTTGGTCAATGAGCGGACGGCGGTGTACCTGGCCGGGGACGACCGGAATTACATCACCCCCGAGGATGTGCTGAAGAGCAAGTTCGGGGTGCGCCCCGGGCAGGTGGTGGATTACAAAGCGCTGGTGGGCGACCCCTCCGACAACATCCCGGGCGTGATGGGCGTGGGCGAGAAGACGGCCTCGGCGCTGCTGGCTAAGTTCGGGTCACTGGATAACATCTATTCCCACCTGGAGGAGGTGGAACCGCGCTGGCGGGGCAAGCTGGAGCAGGGGCGGGACATGGCGGAGATGAGCCGCAAGCTGGCGCAGATCCGCGCCGACCTGCCGATCGAGCTGGACCTGGAGAAGGCCCGCACCGATCGCTTCGAGCCGGCCCGGGTGGTTCCCTTCTTCGAGGCGCTGGAGTTCAAGTCGCTGATCAAGACACTGGAGCACATGCGCGGGGGCGCCCCGGCGGTCTCCAACGAGGCGGGCGTAATGACGGCCGCGCCCTCCGCGCAGCCGGGCGGGCAGATGGCGCTGTTCGCCGTCGAGCCGGCGGTGATCGCCACACCGGTCAGCGCAAGCAATATCGTCGTGCGGATCGTGGACACGCCCGAAAAGCTGGAGGAACTGGCGGCGGAACTGGAACAGGCGGAGACCATCGCCTTCGATACCGAGACCACCTCCACCGAGGAGATGAGGGCGGAACTGGTGGGCATCTCGCTGGCCATGCAGCCGGGGACGGGCATCTATATCCCGGTGGGACACCGGGTGGGGCCGAACCTGCCGCTGGAGGAGGTGGTCAAGACGCTGCGCGGGCCGCTGACCGACCCGAAAATCGAAAAGGTAGCCCACAATGCCAAGTACGATGCCATCCTGTTGAAGCGCAGCGGGATCACGGTGACGCCCATCAGCTTCGATACGATGATCGCCGAATTCCTGATCGACCCGGCCTCGCGGCACCTGGGGCTGAAGAACCTCTCGGAGGCGCGGCTGGGCGAGGAGATGACGCACATCGAAGCGCTGATCGGGACGGGGCGCAAGCAGATCAGCATGGCCGAGGTGCCGGTCGCGGCCGCGGCTCCGTATGCGGCCGCGGATGCCGAGACGACGCTGCGGTTGGTGCCGATCCTGCGCGCCGACCTGGAAAAGGTCCACGGGCTGGAACTGTTGGACAGGATCGAGATGCCGCTCCTGCCGGTGCTGGCAGATATGGAGATGGAGGGCGTGCTGCTGGACCTGCCCTTCCTTGCCTCACTGGGCAAGGATCTGCAGAAGCGGCTGGAGGCCATCGAACAGCAGGTCTTCCAGTCGGCAGGCAGGAGCTTCAATATCAACTCCACACAGCAGCTCTCCGATGTGCTGTTCACGCACCTGGGATTGCAGCCGCCCGACCGCGGCAACAAGACCGCCAGCGGGCACTATTCCACCTCGGCAGGGGTACTGGAACTGCTGCGCGGGAGCCACCCGGTGGTGGACCAGGTGCTGGAGCATCGCGAGCTTTCCAAGCTGAAATCCACCTATGTGGATGCTCTGCAGGCGGCGGTCGACCCGCAGACGGGGCGCGTGCACACCTCCTACAGCCAGACGGGCGCGGTGACGGGGAGGCTTTCCTCGGCCAACCCCAACCTGCAGAATATCCCCATCCGCAGCGAGGAAGGGCGGCGCGTGCGCAGGGGCTTTATCTCCGGGCCGGGCAGCGTGCTGCTCTCGGTGGACTACTCGCAGATCGAGCTGCGCATCGTGGCGCATATGGCGCAGGACGAGGCCATGCTGGAGGCCTTCCGAGGCGGACAGGATATCCATGCGACGACCGGGGCGGCCATCTACCATGTACCGCTGCCGGAGGTGAGCAAGGCGATGCGCAGGCATGCCAAGGCCATCAACTTCGGGTTGATCTACGGCATGTCGGCCTTCGGGCTGACGCGCTCGACCGACCTGACGCTGGCCGAAGCCGAGAACTTCATGAAGACCTATTTTGAGCAGTTCCCCGGCGTAAAGAAGTACCTCGACGGGATCCGCAAACTGAACGCCCGGGATGGATACGTTGAAACACTGCTGGGGAGGCGGCGCTACTTCCCGGCGCTGAAGATGGGCACCAATCCCCAACTGCGGGCCCGCGAGGAGCGTGAAGCCATCAATGCGCCGGTGCAGGGCAGCGCGGCGGATATCATGAAGATCGCCATGCTGAAGGTCCCGGCGGCGCTCCAGGCATCCGGGCTGAGGGGCAAGATGCTGCTGCAGGTGCACGATGAACTGGTGCTGGAATGCCCGCGCGAGGAATTGGAGGCCACAGCCCGCCTCGTGCAGGCGACCATGGCAGAGGCCTACCCCTTGAGCATCCCGCTTTCCACGGAGGCGCGCTGGGGGGAGAACTGGGGAGAGATGACGGTGATCGAATAGGGAGGGGAGATCATGAGGACTGAAGTCGCTGCCACGCTGAAAACGGTTTAGAATAGAGCCATGTCTGGAAGAGAAGAGGTTTTTCAGAACCGGATGAACGAGGGCCATTCGGCTGCCTGGGACCAGGAATGGGACAAGGCGGTGGCGGCCTATCGCGAGGCACTTCAGGAATTCCCCGAGCACCCCAAGGCACTGAACAGCCTGGGGCTGGCGCTCTACCAGTTGGGGCAGTATGAAGAGGCGCTGCAGGTCTATCGCCGGGTGGTGAGAATCTCCCCGGAGGACCCGGTGGCGATCGAAAAAGTGGCGCAGCTCTCCGAAAGGCTGGGGGACCTGAAGACGGCCATCGAGGCGGCCATGCGCGCGGCCGACCTGTATCTCAACCAGCATGAAGTGGACAAGGCATTGGAGAACTGGGTGCGCGTGACCACGCTCAACGCGGAGCATGCGCCGGCCCATTCGCGCCTGGCGCTGGTCCACGAAAAGCTGGGTCACACCCAGCAGGCAGTGACCGAGTACCTGGCGGTGGCGAGCCTGCTGCAGCGCGGCGGCGAGGCAGAAAAGGCCGGCCAGGTGGTAGGCCGCGCCCTCCAGTTGATGCCCTCCAGCCCGGAGGCCCGGCAGGCACAAAGCCTGCTGCGGACCGGGCAACTGCTGCCCAAGCCGATGCGTCTCCGGGGTGGGACGGGACCCATCCGCATGATGCAGGTCAAGCAGTTGGAGGCGCCGCAGGAAAGCACCCCCGGCCTGGATCCCATTGCCGAAGCGCGCCAGAAGGCCCTGACTGAACTGGCGGAGATCCTGTTCGACTATTCAGATGAAAGCCCGGCCTCACAGCAGCGCAGGGGGATGGCCGCCATTGTGCGAGGCACAGGGCAACTGTCGCTGCAGCAGGCGGAGCAGACCAAGGTGGTATTGCACCTCGGGCAGGCCATCGACGCGCTGACGCGCAGCAACGACTCGCAGGCGGCCGAGGAGTTGGAACGCGCCCTCGAGGCAGGTTTCAGCCATCCGGCGCTGTATTTCCTGCTGGGGTGGCTGCGCAGCCGGTTGGAGCGTGTCGAAAGCGCCCAGCGGCATTTGCAGCATGCGGTCAAACACCCCGATTTCAGCCTGGCCTCGCGGCTGCTGCAGGGCCAGATCCTCAGCAAGAAGGGCCAGCCCATTGAGGCCTCGCTTGAATACCTGGAGGCACTGCGCCTGGCCGACTCGATGGCCGCGCCGGAGGGGCAGGCGGATGAGATCCGGCAGATGTATGAGCCGATCATCGAAGCGCACCAGGCGCAGGCGGATGAAGAGTCCAGCCGGCGCGTTTGTGATAACGTCAGCGGGTTCCTGTTAAGGCCGGATTGGCGCGAGCAGCTTGGCAAGGTACGCCAGGAGATGCCAAAGCAGGAGGGCGGCAGCATCCTGCCGCTGGCCGACGTTCTGCTGCAGGCGCAGTCCAGCGAGGTGCTGGATTCGATCAACCGCATCCACCAGTATGCGCGCGAGGGCCACCTGCGCACGGCCATGGCAGAGGCCTTCGACGCCCTGCACCATGCGCCGACCTACCTGCCCCTGCACATCCTGATCGGGGACCTGCTGATCCAGGAGGAACACACTGAAGAGGCCATCACAAAGCTGGAGGTGGTGGCAGAGGCTTACAGCGTGCGCGGTGAGGCGGCGCAAGCCACCAAGCTGCTGCGGCGCGTCATCCGCCTGGCACCGATGGACCTTTCGGCGCGCAGCCAGATGATCGATCACCTGATCGCGGCCGGCCAGATGGACGAGGCCATGAAGGAATATCTTGAGCTGGCGGGGATCTACTCCCGGCTGGCCGAGCTGGATATGGCACGCAAGACCTATACCACCGCCCTGCGGGTGGGACAGCAATACGGTGCGGACCGCGGCTGGAACGTGCAGATCCTGCAGCGCATGGCGGACATTGACATGCAGCGGCTGGACTGGAAACAGGCCCTGCGGGTCTTTGAGCAGATCCGCACGCTCAGGCCGGACGACGAGTCGGTCCGGCGCAGCCTGATCGACCTCAACCTGCGCATGGGGCAGACGGACCAGGCCATCGCGGAAATGGAAGCCTTTACCGGCTACCTGCAAAGCAACGGGCAGGGCGGCAAGGTCACCGGCTTCCTGAGCGACCTGGTGCAGGACCACGCCGACCATCCGATCCTGCAGCGCACACTGGCCGAGGAAATGCACCGGCAGGGGCGCACGGCGGACGCGGTCACACTGCTGGACGGGTTGGGCGAATCGCTGCTGACGGCCGGAAAGAGAAACGAGGCCGCGGAGGTGGTGCAGCAGATCATCCGCATGAACCCGTCAAATGTGGCAGATTACCGTCAGCTGCTGGCGCAGCTTAAACCGGGAGGGGCGTAGCGCGCAGCATTTTACGCATGGATCTGAATCCCCGCTGGAGCGGGGATTTTTTGGCGGTGCTATAATCCGCGGCGGTCTTTTATCGTGCAATGACGGCTTAAGTCATGCCTGCCGAGGAGCGGAGAGAATACATGCCAAAAACACAGAACCGGGCCGTGATGAACTGGCTCTTTTTCTTTGCGGCGTTGGTGGCCCTGCTTGTCCTGTGGGGAGGATTCACGCGGTTGACGCGATCCGGCCTGTCGATCGTGGAGTGGAACCCGATCAGCGGAGCGGTGCCGCCTCTCAGCCACCAGGCCTGGCAGGAGGAGTTCGCCAGGTACCAGCAGACGCCGGAATTCATCCTGGTCAACAACAAGATGACGCTCCCGCAATATGAGCTGATCTTCTATATCGAATGGTTCCACCGGCTGCTGGCGCGCAGCGTGGGGCTGGTGTACGCCTTCCCGGTTTTCTTCTTCCTCTTTACAAAGCGCATCCCATGGAAGGAGTTCGGTATCTACTTTGCGATGGGGATGCTGTTCATCGTGCAGGCCTTCGCGGGCTGGTTCATGGTGGCGAGCGGGCTGGAGCAGAGGCCTTCGGTCAGCCATTACCTTCTGACGGTGCACCTCTCGCTGGCGCTCACGCTGCTGGGGCTCAGCCTGTGGACAGCCTTCGGGCACAAACGCGGCTTCCCCATGAAAGCGCTGCTTTCGAAGACGACCTGGCTTGGGGTGGGGGCGTTCATCGTGCTGCTGATCCAGATCGCATACGGGGGCTTCACCGCGGGGCTGAAGGCAGGCTGGGTCTCGAACACCTGGCCGCTGATGTTCGGCGCCATCTTCCCTGCGAACCTGCTGAACCCGATCTCCAACGTAATCGAAACGCCGCATACCATCATGTTCATTCACCGCTGGTGGGCCTTCGCGGGGCTGATCGCGGTGCCGCTCGTGTACCGGGAGGCGAAGAGACGCGGTTACCCGCGCGAGTTCATCAACGGCCTGACTTGGCTGACGGGTTTCGTCGTACTGCAGATCACGCTGGGGATCCTGACAGTGATTTCAGGAGTCAATATGCTGCTGGCGCTTCTGCACCAGGCCAACGCGATCGGGTTGTTCGTGATGGGGATCTTCTTCCTGCACGAGCTGAGGCTGAGGGATGGAAGGGTGCGGCCGGAAGTGTAAGCGCATCCTGTCGCACACACCGGAGGACCCGGGGCTTTCGGCAGGGCTTACACCGCTCCCTGCGGGCTACCCTGGGAGCGCCCGGCGAGGGTCATGAGGGGCTGCGCGACCCTGCGCCCCTATGATTTTTTTGCAAGGTCGGCTACAAGGAGGTCGAGGGAGATCTCCAGGGGCATGCGTCCGGTCTTGGAGGCTTCATCCATCAGGAGCAGGCGGTGGTAGATGGTCTCAAGCACGGGAAGGGTGAAATTCCGCGCCTGGGCGTGGACCTTCTCAGCCACATAGGGATGCACTCCCAGGGCCTCCTGCACATCAGGGATCATGCCGTGGGCATCGATCACCTCGCGGGCCTGCAAGAGCAGGCGGAACTGGCGGATGACCATGCCCCAAAGCGACATGGCATCCTGTTCCTCCAGCAGGCGGTGGAGCAGCTTCTGTGCGGCGGCGGCATGACCGGTCCCCATGGCGTCCACAAGTGAGAACACATCCGGCTCGGCGGTGGTAATGCTGACGGCCTCCACATCCGCGAGGGCGATGGGGCGCGACCAGTCCACATAGGCCAGCAGCTTGGCGACCTCCATGCCGGCCTGGCGGGTATCCACGCCGGTCATCTCTGCGAGACGGGAGGCCGCCGGGGGCTCGATGGCGCCGTCCTGCCGGCGGGCCTCGGAGATGATCCAGCCGGGCATCTCCCTGGGCAGGGGGAGCATACAGACCTGCGTCCGAATATGGTGTTTGGCCGCCCACTTCACCAGCCAGTGGTCCCCCATATCCTTCGGTTTTATGTTCAGGGTCTCGTGGATCACCAGGCGGGTGGTATCGGGGATGGCCAGTATGAACTCTTCGAACTTTTTGCGCTCAGGAGGCTTGGTATAGCGGGCCGAAGGGTCCGCCAGAAAGACCAGGCGGTGGGCGGCCAGAAAGGGCATGGAATTGAGGGCGGTATTGAGGTCATCCTGCGAGACGGAGCGGGCCTGCAGGCGGGCCGTGTTGAGGTCCGCACTGGTGGGATCGCTAAAACCGGTCTCGAAGTCCTTCAGCTTGCGGGCGATGGCGAACTCATCGTTGCCATAAACGAAGGTGATATCTGGCATGGGAGCAGAACCCCTGCAAGTGGGAAGGGTCAGCGGGTGAGCACGCGGTGGAGGCCGGGACGGAGGGGGATGACATCCGCCACATTCAGGTTGCCCATATCGGGGCTGGTGGTCACCCGGGCCTGGAGCCAGGGTCCCACAGGCTGGCTGAGGGCATAGCCGATGAGGGCAAAGGCCACGCCCACCGGGATGAGCAGGAAGCGCGCCAGTGTCGAGCGGCGTCCGCTGAGAGGCAGGAAGGCCAGCGCCGCGGCCATGATCAGGGAAGTGGCAAGGTTGGTGCCGCAGCCGGCATGGATGGCAAGGCTGCGCTCCCCGGCGCGCAGGCGGCTGAGGGCCTGGTTGATGGCGGAGGCAAGCTCCTCGGTGGTCACATTGGCAAAGATAAAGAACCCGGTGGGGTTGGAATGTCCCGCCAGGTGACGGTCGGGACGCCTGGCGGCCAGCACATGCAGGGTGGCATGCTCAAGGGCGTGGTTGCGCCGGGTGGCCAGGATGGGGGGAAGGTCAAGTATCATAAAACCATTATACCGCCGGGGAAAAAACAAAGGCGGCGGGGCGATATGTTCCTGCAATAATTCAGGGCGCGGCCCCCATGCGGAGGGGAGGCCCGGTCAGTCGGGGCGGGCATCGAAGGACTGAAGTGTCTCGAGCAGGCTGATGAGGATCTCATCGGTGAAATGGTGCATGCGGGAAAGCATCTCCTCCCAGGATTTCCCGGAGGAGACGTTGGCCTCGCGGTAGACGGTCACCATGGATTCGATCAGGACATTGCGAAAGAAGAGGAAAGCCTGGGCCGCATCGGCATAGTTCAGGCGGCTGCGGCGGGCGCGGGCCGCATAGGAGTAGCCGATGGAATGAGCGCGCGAGCCGGCGTGTTCGCCATCCGAACCGAGATACGCCATCAGCCCCTGGAAGAGCATCTGGGCGCTCTGGCGATACTCGGAGCGCGCTTCCTGGTCGAGCTTTTGATACCAGCCCTGGGCCTCCAGCTTGCCGTCCGCGATGCGCAGGCGGACATTGCGAACGGCGGATTGGATGAGCTGCTCGGGGGCCACATCCTGGGGGCGGCGGGCGTCCTCGGCCCACAGCTCCACTTCGCTGCGGCGGAAGCGGCGATGTCCACCGTGGGTGCGATGCACGGGCAGGAGACCCTTATCCGACCAGGTGCGGACCGTGCTGGGATGCACGCCCAGGATC
>CAYMQX010000073.1:0-10244 GCA_964392495.1 uncultured Anaerolineaceae bacterium | reverse complement strand
TTCCAATCGCCTTTCCTGTGGGATTTCACCTGCGTGGGCGTGTACCTGATGAGCTCGATGCTCTATCTTTATCTGCCGATGATCCCGGACCTGGCGAGACTGCGCGATCGCATGACCGATGCACCCGCCTGGAGGCGCAGGCTGTATTCCATCATGTCGGCCGGCTGGCACGGCAGCCAGGAGCAGCAGCGCCGGCTGGAGGTCGCCATCGGAATCATGGCGATCGTCATCATCCCGGTGGCGGTCTCGGTGCATACGGTGGTCTCGTGGATATTCGGCATGACGATGCAGCCCATGTGGCACTCGACCATCCTGGGGCCGTACTTCGTGGTGGGGGCCATCTTCTCGGGCATTGCGATGCTATTCCTGCTCATGACAGCGCTGCGCAAGGCCTGGCACTTTGAGAAGTATATCGGTCCCAAACAATACGACTACCTGGGCATCCTGCTGCTGGTGATGAGCGCGTTCTGGGGATACTTCACACTGGCGGAGTTTCTGACGACAGGCTATGCCACGCTTACGCATGAGCAGGCAGTGCTGCATGCCAAGCTGGCCGGTGAGTATGCCCCGGCCTTCCGGGTGATGGTGGCGGGTAATCTCATCATCCCGTTCGCCATCCTCATCCGGCGGAAAGGGCGCACGCCGACGGGCACCTTCATCGCTTCACTGGCCATCCTTGTGGGGATGTGGGTGGAGCGCTTCCTGATCGTGGCCCCCAGCCTGACACGGCCCTCCCTGGGATTGCTGCCTGCCAAATATACGCCATCGGTGACGGAGATCGCGATCACCGCCGGGTCACTGGCGCTGTTTGCGCTGCTCTTCCTGCTCTTCTTCAAGGTCTTCCCGGCCCTCTCGGTTTGGGAACTGGAGGAGGGGCAGGCAGTGGAAGCGGCGAGGCAGAAGGCGCGTGAACTAATGGAACCCGAAGCCGTCCAGCCGGCAGGATAGGAGAGGGAGATGGTGCACTGGTTCTTCGATACGGCCGGGATAGGATCCATCATCGTCTTCGTGGTGGCGATCACGGTATTCAGCGTGTATTTCCGCATGCTGCGCTGGATCCAGACCACGCCGCCACCTCCGGTTGAAAAACCTGTCGAGCCGGAACCTGGCGGGGAAAAGGCCCCATGAGGGCGCACATGAAACGATATTTTCTGATCCCCTTCGTGCTCATGATCCTGGTGCTGGCTGCAGCGGCGATCCCGGCCTCCGAGGCGGTCTCCCAGGATGCCGGCCAGGAGGAGACCCTGCAGACTGGGGAAGTGCGGCTCTCCCCGGGAAATTACTGCATTTCCTGCCACCTGGCGGAGGACCCGCGGCTGGCCTTAGCCACCGAATGGAAGGGCGGCATCGGCCGCGAGGTGAACAGCGCCTGCCCGGCCGCGACCGCCATCCACAAGGAGCTGTATTACACCGAGCGGATGCTTCTCATGATCGACCGGGCGGGAGGGGCGGAGGCGCTGACGGAGAAAATGCAGGCCCAACTGGAGGCCCAAACCCAGGCCTACAGCCGGCTATTGGAAGCGCCTGTCACCAGCCTGGAGGCTTTCACCTCCGAGGCGCAGGCCATACGTTATCGCTTGAACAAGGTATATGCCGCGCAAAGCCGGGGCATCGAGGCGCGGAAACGCGGAACAGTGCTGGCAATTGCCATCGGCGCCAGCCTGATCGTTCTGGGCTGTTTAATATGGGGCTGGCTTAACACGCAGGCTTTTCCGGGCGGCAGCAAGAACAAGCCCGGCAGGCTGATCGCGGCGGCGGTGTTCCTCACAGGGGTGGCGGGATTCTTCAGCCTGCCATTCTTCCGCGCTCCGCCTGCGATGACAACCGTGACCACACCCGAGCAACAGGAAGCCCAACTCGTACTGGACGAGGCCGACCGCGCGGCCTCCAGCGCAGACCGCGCACAGGCGCGCGCCTGGATGCTGGCGCGATTGGCATCCGCCGACCCTGCCCGGGCGAACCCGCTCTTAAAGGAAGCGTGGGCCGCAGTGCAGGAAGCGCGTGCAGGCGAAAACGCATTGTGGGGCCAATCGCTGGTGGTGCAGGAAGCCAATATCGCTGCATCCATCCAATTGGAAAAGGCGCGCCTGGCCGCGATGGAACTGAACGCGGCACGCGCCCGGCAGTGGAGCCTGCCCCTGATCGCAGTGGAATGGGCAAAGGTGGATGCGGAGAAAGCGGCCGCGCTGCTGGCAGCGGAAGAGGAAACATCCGCAGCAGGGAGCGGACCTTACCGCGATCTGCAACTGCGCGGTGCGGCGCTGGCCTGGGTCCAGATCGACCGGGAGCGCGCGCGACCTTCCGCACAAAGGATCACAGACCCTGGCATCCGCTCGTGGACCCAGCGTGAGCTTGGCATGTTGACCGGGGACCCTGCATTTTTCGAGGAGGCGGGGGAATCCGCGCGGCTGGTGGCCGACCCCATCCAGCGGGCGCGTTCCCTGCGCGAGCTGGCAATCGCTGCGGGCGACAGGAAGCTGCTCCATGAAGCGGTGGAGGCTTTGTCAGAGGTCACCGGCGAGCGACGGGGTTATGCGCTGAGCGACCTGGCTGCGGCGGGCGACGCCTCCCTGGTGGAGGGCATCCCGGTGGAGTTCGCCGAGGCGCGCACGGCGGCACTGCTCGCTGTGAGGGATGAGGAGGCCGCCTACCGGGCATCGCTGGCGATCACGGATCCCATCGAGCGGGCACGCGCCCAGGCTGCCATTGCAGCGAATTGGGTGAGCGAGGCAAAGGCCATGCAGATCGACCTCCAACCCTATCGCGACCTTGCTCTGCGGGATGTCACGATAAAAACAGGCCGTGTATCACTGACCCACAGCATCAACTCTGCTTACTATAAGGTGGAAGCACTGACCGCGCTGGGCGATAGCGCCGGGGCGCTGGAGGCGGCGGGCGGATTGAAGGACCCCTACCCTCTGGTCCAGTTGGGAATCCTGCTGGCGAAAGCCGACCCACAGGAGGCGCTGAAGTTGGTGGATGAAATGAGCCGTGAGGCCGATAAAGCTGCCCTGCTGAAGGCGCTGGTTGCGGAGGGCATCGAGCCGGGGCTGTTCGAGCAGGCACTGGGAATGGCGCTGGCGGCGCGCGTGCGGGGGGATGCGCTCTCCCCGGCGCAGGCCTCGCTGGACCTGGCGCGCGCTCTTTGGACGATCCAACCCGCGAACGCACAAGCGGCATGGAGACAGGCACTCGAGGCGACCCGGCGGATCACCATCAAGTGAGGGGCCGCCCACAGGAAAAGGAGAGCGAATGAGATGGATACGATAGGGATCACAGGTGCGATCGCAGCCGCAGGACTGGCGCTGGGCGTATTGGGAACTCTGCTGCGCCTGCGGGAGATCATGAACCGTCCGTTCAAGAAGGATTATGCGCGCGAGCGCGGCTCGGTGCTCCGCGGAGTATTGTTCGCATTCACACTGGGCATGGCGCCATGGGAAAAGGAATCCACGCGCCTGCACTGGATTGCCTATATACGCGGCATCCTCTTCCATGTGGGGATCTTCACGGCACTGGCGGTGCTGGCGGCCAGCCCGTGGCTGAAGTTCCAGCCCGGCTGGCTGAAATGGGGGGCCATTGGGTTGACGACCCTGGGTGCATTCTTTGGGTTTGCGGGGATCTTCATGCGGCTGGCAGGTCCGAATGAGAGGCTGCTGAGCCTGCCGGACGACTATGCCTCGGTGGGGCTCACATCGCTGGTCATTACGCTGGCTGCAGGGACATTGATATGGACTGCGGTGCTGCCGGTCTTCTACGTGGCCGCGGGCGCCCTGCTGGCCTATATTCCAGTGAGCAAGATCCGACACTGTGTGTATTTCTTTCATTCAAAGTTCTTTTTCGGGTTCACTTTTGGGAGGCGCGGGGTGATCGGCCAACCAAAGAGTGAATATGGGGAGTAGAGGTGCAGGATGCAGGATCCACGATTCCAGGACGAACGCTATCATTTGACCGATGAAAAAACCGCGATTGCGCTGGAGATGCTGCGCCAGCGCTTGAACCGCCAACTGGAGGCCTCGCTGGAAGTGTGCGTGCGCTGCGGGCTGTGCGCGGAATCCTGTCACTATTACGTCTCGAACCCAAAGCCCGAGCACGTACCTGCGTACCGGGCCGAGCAGCTCCGCAAGCTGTACCGGCAGATGTTCGATCCTGCGAGCAAGGTGGCACCAGGCTGGACCGGCGCGGCCCCGCTGGATGAGGGGATGCTCGAAAAACTGATGATGGCGGCTTTTGGATCCTGTACGATGTGCGGGCGCTGTGTCCTGAACTGCCCGATGGGCGTGGACACACGCCAGATCATCCGTACCGCGCGTGCGATGCTGACCGCCATGGACATGACCCCGGAAGGTCTGAAGGCGACCGTGGACATCCACCTCAAGACCGGGAACAACATGGGCGTCACGCCGGAGGATTATATCGAGACCGTGAAGTGGATGGAGGAGGAGCTTCAGAACGAGGTCCAGGACTCCAGCGTGAAGATCCCGATCGATAAAAAGAATGCGCGCTATGTCTATACCTTTAACCCGCGGGAGGTGAAATACTTCCCCTACTTGATCCAGGCAGCGGCCAAGATCTATCACGCGGCGGGGGAGGATTGGACACTCAGCACCGAGAGCTGGGATGCCACGAATTACGGGCTGTTCTCAGGGGATGACGCCGCCTCCCGCCAGATCGCTGCCAACCTGGAAGCCTCGGTCAACCACCTGGGCGCACAGACACTGGTCATGGCGGAGTGCGGGCATGGCTACCGCTCGCAGCGTTGGGAGGCTGAAAACTGGCTGGGGCGCAGCTATCCCTTCAAGGTGATGAGCTTTGTGGAACTGCAGGCGGAGTATATCCGGGATGGGCGGATCCAGCTCGATCCCGGGCGCAACACGAAGCGGGTCACCTATCACGATCCCTGCAACCAGGCGCGCAGCGGCGGCATTATTGAAGAGCCGCGCTACATTCTGCGTCATTCGGTGATGGACTTTGTGGATATGGAGCCGCACGGCGCGGAGAACTACTGCTGCAGCGGGGGCGGGGGAATGCTCTCCATGACGGAATTCGCCGCCGAGCGTAAAGCCGCCGGAAAGGCCAAGGCCGACCAAATCCTGGCGACCGGCGCCGAGATTGTCGCCACGTCCTGCCATAACTGCCTCGACCAGTTGGACGAGATCAAACGGCATTACAAGCTGAAGGTCAAGGTTCAGAACCTGAGCGAACTGGTGGCCAATGCGATCATCTGGCCGGCCCGCAATGCGGAGGGCGGTTGAGATGGCCATTGAGCCGAAGAAGATCCTGATGATGCTGACCTCCGGACCGGAGACACCCGAGCGCTGTGCGGCGCCCTTCTTCTTTGCGACGGGAGCAGCCAAGATGGGCCATGAAGTGACACTGTTCTTCACCATGCAGGCCACCCAACTGCTAAAGCGCGGCGTGGCCGAGCAGGTCTGTGCAAAACAAGGCGGACGGCCCGTCAGCCAATTTATCCGCAATGCACTGGATGCAGGCGTGAAGTTTTATATCTGCTCCGCTTCGCTGGAGCTGAACGATATCTCCCAGGCGGAACTGATCGAGGAAGCCGATAACCTGGTGAGCAGTATTTTCCTGACCAAGAAGGGCCTGGAGTCGGACCTGGTGCTGAGCTTTTAGCCTCTCCGGCTTCAGAATTTGACCTGTGGAGGTCCCATGTTCCTGATCACGATCGATACCGAGAAATGCAAGGCCTGCGCAGAGTGCGTGGACAATTGTCCCATCCAGGGTATTACCATGGTGGAAGAGGGGGGCAAGAAGTATGCGCTCTTCACGGGCAGCCCGGATGATTGTATCGGCTGCCTGTCCTGCGAGACCTGCGAAGAGGGCGCTGTAACGGTCACCGAAATCTAGGGAACAGAAGACGGAGAGGCCGGGATGCCAACGGAAAGCCATCGGATCCCCCGACTTGTGATCGCGGCGCCGCAGGGACGAAGCGGGAAGACGACCACTGCATTGGGTCTGTGCGCGGCGCTGCGCCTGCGAGGGCTGAGGGTACAGCCCTTTAAAAAAGGGCCGGATTATATTGACGCTTCCTGGCTGAGCGAGGCTGCCGGACAGGCGTGCCGCTCGCTGGACCCTTTTTTTTATGAGACGCCCAAATCCCTCCGGGAGGCCTTCCTGCAGCCCGCCCGACAAGCGGGGCTGAGCCTCATCGAAGGGAATCATGGGCTGTTCGATTCCTTTGACGCCGAAGGCACGGGCAGCACTGCGGCGGTGGCGCGCATCTTGAAGGCTCCCATCCTGCTGGTCGTCAACACGGTCCGCACCGGACGCAGCGCGGCTGCCATTGTACTGGGCTGCCAAAACTTCGAGCCGGATACGCCGATCGCGGGGGTGATCCTAAACAACGTGGCTCAATCCCGGCATGAGGGCCGACTACGGAGCGCCATCGAGGCGCACTGCGGCATCCCGGTGGTGGGTGCACTGCCGCGCGAGGCGGCACTGACCATTCCCGACCGGCACCTGGGACTGGTGCCGCGCAGCGAGGAGGAGGGATATGTCCCGGCAATCGAAGCGTGCCGGCAGGCAGCGGAAAAATACCTCAACCTGGAGGTCATCCTGGAGATCGCCTCCTCGGCACCGGAATTGAGCGAGGAGATTCTCGAAAACAAGCCGGAGAGCGAACCCCAACCACCGAAGACCAGGATCGGAATCCTGCGGGACCGCGCCTTTACCTTCTACTACCCTGAGAACCTGGAGGCGCTGCAATCGGCAGGAGCCGAACTGGTCCCGATCAATGCCTTCGAGGATCGAAAGCTACCGCCGGTGGATGCGCTGTACCTGGGGGGCGGCTTTCCTGAAGTGTTCATGGAAAAGCTCTCTGCGAACGTGGCGCTGCGAATGGCGATCCGTTACGCCGCGGAGGCAGGGCTGCCGATGTATGCGGAATGCGGCGGCATGATGTACCTGGCGCGCCGGATCCACTGGGGGGAGCGCTCGGCTGAAATGGCGGGTGTGCTGCCGTGTGAGATCGAAATGACCGACCGGCCCCAGGGGCACGGCTATGTATCGCTGCGAGTGGACGGGGAGAACCCGTTTTTCCCGATCGGGAGCGTCCTGCGCGGGCACGAGTTCCACAATTCACGCCTGATCCCATCCACTGAGGGAGGATTAACGACGGCCTATTCATTACAGCGCGGCAGGGGGGTGGGCGGGGGCCGGGATGGGCTGGTGTACAAGAATGTGCTGGCCTGCTATACCCACCTGCATGTTGGTGGGGCGGAGGATTGGGCCAGGAGGCTGGTGGAGCGCGCCCGCCTCCAGCATGAAGAAAGCGCGCGGCCATGAAGTTCTCCCCGCTTCCGGGTCCTGGTAATTTCTTCCCGAAATTGAAGCCCGCGGCGGACGAGATCAAGGAACGCCCATTCGCGACCGCACAGATCGAGCTGACCAGCCGCTGCTCCACGGGCTGCGTTTTCTGTCCCCATGATGCACTTTCCGACCGCTGGGAGCAGGGCGACATGCCGGTGGAACTGTATCGTGAGAGGATCGCGCCGCACCTGGGAATGTTCGACCTGGTGTATTTGCAGGGCTGGGGGGAGCCGATGCTGCATCCCGACCTGTGGGAAATGCTGGAACTGGCCCGGAAGCAGGGCTGCCGTACCGGCTTTACCACCAACGGAAGCTGGCTGCGCGGCGGGCGGAACGAGCAACTGTTGGATTCGGGTGTGGACCTGATCTCGGTCTCTTTTGCAGGGACCGCGGCGGGCATCCATGAATCACTGCGGCTGCACTCGAATTTTGAGGACCTGTGCAGGAACTTCCAGGAACTGGCGAACCTCAAGGCAAACCGGGGCTGCAGCAAACCGTGGCTGGAACTGCATTTCCTGATGACACGTGCCAACCTGGGCGAACTGCCCGGGCTGGTGGAACTGGCCTCGCGGCTTGGAGCAGATGAGATGGTCGCGACCAACCTGGTGTATGCGCCCAGCGCCGCGCTGGACCAGATGGGAGTCTTTGGAGACCCGCCGGCGGATTCGGACCTGGAAACGATCGCACAGGCGCACCAGGCAGCGGAACGGGTGCAAATGCGGCTGCGCGTGTACCCGCTCCAGGAGGAACCCGACACGCTGATCTGTGACGCGGACCCGCTGCGTTCCATCTATATCAATCATCGCGGGGAGGTATCGGCGTGTGTGTACCTGGGGCTGGCGGTGCCTGGAAGAATCCCACGCTATTATCACGGGGAGGAGCAGCCTTTCGATCCCTGTTCCTTCGGGGACGTGAGCGAGGGGCTCGACAAGGTGCTTCGGGGGCGAAAACGCAGGGATTTTACCGAGGCTTTCCGCCGCCGGAACGCGAGCAACAGCCCACTGGCATTGTTCACCTATATGGCCGCACAGGAGCCGCCCGAACTCCCGGCTTCACCTGAGCCATGCAGGCATTGTTACAAGATGCTGGGAGTGTAGATCAGCGTGCGCCCAACAGACGCCCGGGCCCGAAAAAAGCAGCAGAATATCGGACAGCGGTCTGCTTCCTGAGACAAGAGGCGGCACAGACAAGTACATATGTAGGGGGAAGAGAGTCGAGGCTACAGGGTACAATGCCCACATGCAAAGGGTCAGCGAATTTATCGATATTGCGGCGCCCTGCGAAGAGATATTCAGCGTCATTGCGGTTATCGAGCGGCGCATGCAGCTCAGTCCGTTATGGGGGCTGAACGAACTGCTGGGCGTGTCGCCGGAGTATCCGAAACCGGGCAGCAGTTACCGCATCCGCGTTCTGAGGGACCTACCCTTCGGGATCGCCGGAGCAGGCGCGCAGGCGGTCCAGGGTGCGCTGGCAGGGCTGGCCCAGGTGGTGATGTGGAAGATGGGGCACGAGGCCCTAAACAGCGCCTCGCCGGCAGTCGAGCCCGAGGAGCCGCCCGCGAAGCCTCCCGTGGTGGATGCGGAGCAGGAATATTTCATCCAGGAATGTGAGCCCCCGCACCGCCTCAGCTATGCGCTGGATGCGGACTGCAATACGGTCGTCACCTGGAAGCTTCAGAGCATTCCACGCGGCACGCGCCTGAGCTATGAAGAGCTGTTCTGTCACGAGAACACAGGCGGGGAGGATTTCCTGCCCACTGTGCGGAACGTGGTGCACGAGTGGCTGATGAACATCAAGCGCTACGGCGAACTGCGCGGGACGCGCGGCAGGCTGCTGATCAGGAGAGTGCTGGACCGTTTTTTCCTCCGACTGCGGCCCGACCAGCGCCGGACGGTGCTGCTGATCCTGTGCATACAGGGGATCGCGGCGGTGACTTTCGTGTTCGCGGCCGTGGGGTTGGGTATCGCACAATGGGTGGTGAGGTAGGTATAGGCTGCGGGAGCGAGGAACCCCGATCGTTCTGGAAGCCAAAAAAACGCCCTGTCCGGGAAGTTGTGCCGGACAGGGCGTTTTTCTTATAGATAAAACCTAAGGCTCGTAACAGCAGCGGAAGCCCGTGTCATCGCTGCGATGCATGGGGGCAGCCCAACTGCGGTAGGCGCAGCGCGCCTGGGAACGGCTCTCCCGGAAGGAGCCCCCGCGCAATACGGTCTTGCCGAGGGAGGCCTCGCCGGACTCCGGCATGGAAGTGCAGCCCGTCTCGATCAGTTTGGGGAGCAAGTCGCGGTTCTGCAGGTCATAGACATGGGCCTCACGACCATCGAGCGGGTCATAGGGATAATTGCCGAAGAGGGAGGAGGTCCACTCCTGGACGTTGCCGCCGGTATCGGCCACGCCATAGGGGGAATCACCGGCAGGCGAGAATTTGCCCACCGGGGAGGTGTCGTTCAGGCGGGCTTCGTTGGAATTGCAGGCGACGGGATTCCATTCATCGCCCCAGGCGTAGACGCGGAATTGCGGTCCACGGGCGGCCTTTTCCCATTCGGGCTCGGTGGGCAGGCGAATGGGCAGGCCGGTCTGATCGGCGGCCCAGGCGCAGAAGGCGATGGCATCATAATAGGAGACGCCCACGACGGGATGATCTTCCTTACCCTGCGGGAGGAGGCCTGCCTTCCAAAAGAGGGGAGGGCGGTGACCCACGGCCTGCATGAAGCGGGCGTATTGGAGGTTGGTGACCGGGAAGCGCATGATCATGAAATCGGTCACGTTCAGCAACTGGATGGGTGTTTCATCCTCATGGGTCTGATGGTCGCGGGCGCGGCTGCTGCCCAGGCTGAACTCGGAAGCGGGGATGCGGACAAATTGCAGGTCGAGGTCGGTCACGACCAGTGGCTCAGGGTGGTAGTGGTGGGGAAGGT